>JAEUIL010000023.1 GCA_016794255.1 Planctomycetaceae bacterium
CTCGCGAGGCAGCGAGTCGGGCTGCTGGCCGGTTGGGGACGCTTTCCGATTCTGGTCGCCGAGGAGTTGAATCGTCAGAACATCGAGGTCGTCGGGTTGGGCGTGCGCGATCATGCCGATCCGGCGCTGGCTTCGTTGTGCGTGGCGTTCGATTGGGTCGGCATGGCCCAGGTTGGCTTCGCGATTCGGTACTTCCGTCGTCATGATGTCCGCGACATGACGATGGCGGGGAAGATTTTCAAGGCACGGCTGTTTGAACATCGGTTTTGGCTCAAGCACTTTCCCGACCTGCGTGGTGTCCAAACCTATTGGCGACTGTTTTTTGGTCGACGTCAGGATCGCCGCGATGACTCGATCCTAACCACGATCTGTAACGAATTTGCCCGCGATGGCTTGGTGTTTGCACCGGCCACCGACTTTGTGCCGGAGTTGCTCGTGACGCATCGTCAACTAACTCGCCGCGGTCCGAGTCCTGTCGAACAACGCGACATTGATTACGGTTGGAACGTGGCCAAGGAAATTGGTCGCCACGACATCGGTCAGAGCGTCGTGATCCGCGGGCGCACCGCGGTGGCGGTCGAAGCGATGGAAGGGACCGACGCCTGTATTCGTCGCGCCGGCGAGTTGTGCAGCGCTGGCAACATGACCGTCGTCAAAGTCGCCAAGCCGCGTCAGGACATGCGGTTCGATGTCCCTACGATCGGCCTGGGAACGCTGGAGACCATGGTCGCCGCTGGTGCCACGTGTCTGGCGGTCGAAGCCACCAAAACAATCTTGCTCGATCAAGATTCGCTGATCGAGTACGCCGACCGACATCGGATGACCATCGTGGCTCTTAACCCGGCGGGCGAACTGCCCGCGTTGCACGAAACTTGCCCGGAGACTGCGTCCTAGACAAGGGAAAGGTAGAAGAAGAACGGGACCTGTCGCCGATCATCCCGCGATCACGACCCGGTCCTCCCGCCAACAGTTCGACCCATCTCTGATCCCATCTTGTGATCCCGCCCAGTGCTTTGTTGGGGAACGCCAGTCTCCGGGCAGTCTATAATTCTTGCAGTTTACGCGAGCAGTTCTTTGATGACTCGCGCCGGTTCGACACCGGTGAGCCGTGAGTCGAGCCCCTGTACCTTGAACGTCAGCCGCTGGTGATCGAAACCAAGTTGGTTGAGCACCGTGGCGTGGAAGTCGCGGATATGCACGGGATCTTTGACGATGTTGTACGAGAAATCGTCCGTCTCGCCGTAGATCGTGCCACCCTTGAAGCCGCCGCCGGCGACCCACATCGTGAAGCAACGCGGATGATGGTCGCGGCCGTAGTTCTCGTGCGACAACCCACCTTGGCTGTAGATCGTGCGACCGAACTCGCCACCCCAGATCACGATCGTGTCGTCGAACAGCCCGCGTTGCTTGAGGTCTTGAATGAGACCGTAGCAAGGTTGATCGACGTCGCGGCATTGATCGGGCAGCCGACCGGCAACGTTGGCGTGCGTGTCCCAATTGTTGTGATAGATCTGCACGAAGCGCACGCCACGCTCGACCATCCGCCGCGCGAGTAGCACGGTATGCCCGAAGCTGCCGGGCTTGTCGATCGAATCGCCGTACAGTTCGCGGGTCGACTTCGGCTCGTCGGCCAAATTCGTCAGCTCCGGCACACTCGACTGCATGCGATACGCCAGCTCGTACTGTTGAATCCGCGTATCGGTCTCGGGATCGCCAAGCTGTTGCTGCGTCAATTCATTGAGCGACTTGAGACCATCGAGCGTTTTGCGGCGCACTTCGCTCGGCACGCCCGGCGGGTTGTTGATGTACAAGATCGGATCGCCGCCCGAGCGGAACGACACGCCAGCATGTTCGCCCGGCAAATAGCCACTCGACCACAGCCGGGCCGAGATCGCCTGCACTTGCTCGGTATTCGTCGGCTTCGCGACCAGCACGACGAACGTCGGCAGATCGTCGTTCGCCGAGCCGAGTCCGTACGACGACCACGCGCCGAGACACGGCCGACCGGTGACTTGGTTGCCGGTCTGCATGTAGGTGATCGCCGGCTCGTGGTTGATCGCCTCGGTATTCATGGTGCGAAGGAACACCATGTCGTCGACCATCTTCGAGGTCCACGGCAGCAACTCGCTCACCCACATGCCACTCTTGCCGTGCTGAGCGAACTTGTACTTCGACGGCGCGATCGGGAACCGCTTTTGACCCGAGGTCATCGTGGTGAGTCGCTGACCATTGCGCACGCTCTCGGGCAAGTCTTTGTCGTACCAGTCGTTCATGACGGGCTTATAGTCATAGAGGTCCATCTGCGGCGGCCCGCCGACCATGTGCAGATAGATGATGTGCTTGGCCTTGGCCGGGAAGTGCGTCGGCTTGGAACGCACGACCCGCGCCGCCGACGCTTGTTCTTGTCGCAACAGCGTCGCCAGAGCCGCGCCTCCAAGCAGGTGCGAGCCTTGGTTGAAGAAATGCCGCCGGGTGAGTTGTTGAATGTGTGTTTGCATTGGATTCATGGTTTGGGTTCCTACTTATTCAACACTTCATCCAGGTTCATCAACTCATTCGTCAACATCGTCCACGCGGCTAACTCACCGGCTGGCAACCTGGCGTCGGCTTTTGCGTCGCCGACGGTCAATAACTGCTTGGCGTCTGCTTCGTGACCTGCGTAGTACTTCTTCAACTCGGCGAGCGAACCGCGCACGATCGTCAGTTCGTGGTCACGCAACGGTCGCGAGATAATCCGCCGCGCGAGCGCGTCGATACGCAGATCGTCGTTGGTCGATTCCTTCAGCACCGTTTGAGCTAAGTACCGGGCGGCCTCGACGAACTGCGGGTCGTTGAGCGTCACGAGCGCTTGCAACGGCGTGTTGGTCCGCTCGCGGCGCACGGCACACGTCTCGCGACTCGGCGCATTGAAAATGTCCATCGACGCTGGCGGGGCACTGCGCTTCCAAATCGTGTACATGCTGCGACGATAGAGATTCTCGCCCGAGTCGCGTTTGTAGTCACGAGTGTTCGAGCCGATCATCGCCACAGCTTCCCACACGCCGTCGGGCTGATACGGTCGCACGCTCGGGCCGCCGATCTTACGCACAAGCAAGCCGCTCGCCGCCAGGGCATAATCGCGGACCATCTCGGCATCCATACGGAACCGTGGACCACGCGAGTGGAAGCGATTCGTCGGGTCCTTGTCGAGCTTCGCCTTGTCGACCACCGCCGCCTGACGATACGTGGCCGAAGTGACGAGCAGCTTGAAGAACTTCTTCATGTCCCAGCCTTGCTCGCGGAACTCGATCGCCAGCCAATCGAGCAACTCGGGATGCGACGGCAGCTCACCCGCCACGCCGAAGTCGCCTGACGAGCGGACCAACCCTTGGCCAAACACCTCTTGCCAGAAGCGGTTCACCGTCACCCGCGCGGTCAACGGCTGCTCGGGCCGCAGCAGCCATTGAGCCAGGCCGAGCCGGTTGCGCGGCAGCTCTTTGGGCCACGGCGGCAGCATGTCGGGCGTGTCGGGCTTCACCGGATCGCGTCGCTTGTCGTATT
>JAEUIL010000024.1 GCA_016794255.1 Planctomycetaceae bacterium
CCGAGCCGACGTCCCTGATCCGCAGACCACTCGCGCATGCCAGCGACCGAGAATTCTCGGGAAAGCCGGATGCGGGAAATCCGCTTGTCCGGTTTGAAGAGGGGAGAGGAGGCGGTTCGCCGTCCCTCTCCTACTCTACAAGTATCGCCCCTTGACCTCCACCGCTTTATTCGGTTGATTATCACGCATTCAACCGACACGGAGGTGCACTTCATGGCGATGGGCAAACGTAAATCACAACGTCAAGCAGCGCTCTTTGTCGCGACCGCCGACTTGGCTCGCTCGCCCGGCCATCCGTTCTATCAAAAACTCAACCGCCTGCTCGCCACGGCCGAGTTCGACACGTGGCTCGAACGCCGCTGCCAGCAGTATTACGAAACCGAAGAAAAACGTGGCCAGCCGTCGATCCCACCCGGCGTCTACTTTCGTATGCTGCTCATCGGCTTCTTCGAAGGGATCGACAGCCAACGCGGCATCGCTTGGCGTTGTCACGACAGCCGTTCGCTCGCCGAGTTTCTCGGCTACGGTCCGACCGACGCTACGCCCGATCACTCGACACTCACGAACACCCGTCAACGTTTGCCGCTGGAAGTATGCCAAGAAGTGTTTCAATTCGTGTTGCGGTTGGCCGACCAGCATGGCCTGCTGCGAGGCAAGACCGTCGGCGTCGACAGCACCACGCTCGAAGCCAACGCGGCCATGAAGAGCATCGTGCGACGTGACACATCCACGTGCCCTACCGAGACGTGGCACTTGGTCACCGATGGAGCTTGCCTCGAGGACTCGGGCTTCGGCGGCTGTGCGTTTGAATTGACCAGCAATACGAATCGGCGACAAAGTGCCGCATTTGCGGCCTGGCGCACGACCAACAATCGGGCCGAGCTCAAAGCAGTGTGAAGCGAGTTCCAACGGGGGCACGGTCCAGTTGATCACCGATAGCTCGTATGTAGCTGACGCTGTCGATGGCGGTCTTGAGCAGTGGGAGGCGAATCACTGGCGAGGCAAAGATGGCCGTCCGCTCAAGAATCTTGACCTGTTGCACGAACTTGCCGAAGAGTTGCATCGGTGCCAAGTCAGCGCTGTCCGAGTTAGCGGTCATAGCGGCCACCTGGCGAACGAACGCGTGGATCGTGCCGCCAACCATGCCGCACAATGGCTGCTAGGTCGCTTACTTCGCGACCCATGCTTACGGTGCCGGCCATCACGTCCCGCTGAAGACCTATGTAGGCAAATCTCGACGCCTGCCTAACAAACAACAGACGGTTGCCGACCTTGCGATCGACAACCGTCCGTGAAGGGGCTGAGTTTCAGTGTCACGCGGCGAGTGGTAGCTCGGCGGATGCCAACTCGCTACGTGAACTCGGCCGAGTTACCTCCTAGCTAATACCGACAAGGTGATCTTGCTGGTAATCAGCGAATTGGCCGAATCGGTGATGAACAGCGTCTGCAAGCCCAGCGTGCTGAACGTGTAGCTAATCGTGGCAACGCCGTTGTCTTTGCTGCTGAAGGAGTAGCTCGACTTGCCCCCCTTCGGATCGTTGCTGGTGATATTCACCTTACCGCGATAACCCGTGGCGATGTTGCCATAGGCATCGAGAGCGGTCACGGTCACCTTAAAACCCACACCTTGCGTGACACTCGACGGCGCCGAGAGTCTAAAGGTAGTCGCATTGCCAGCTGTGACGACGATACCAGTCTGGCTACCGAGCACAGCACCGTTGCTCACGTCGACGGCCGAGATCGACTGCGTGCCAGCCGTCTTCAGGTTCGCGGTGAACGTGTGGACGCCTGCGTCAGCGGCGGTGAAGGTGTAATTGGCGGGTAAGCCAGCCTTCAAATCGCTGCTGCTGAACCGAAGTGTGCCTTGGTAGCTGGTGCAAATGTTGCCGTAGAGGTCACGAACGGTGACCGTGAACGACTGATTCGCACCCGCCGTCGTGGCCGGGAAGCCCGTCACACTGATCGAGCCAGCCGTAGCGGCGGCTGTGACATTGATGCCCGACTGGCTACCGATCGCCGTGCTGGTCACGGCATCTTTCACGCTAATCGATTGCGCACCTGCCGTCTTCAAAGTGGCGGTGAAGGTATGCACGCCAGCGTCTGCGGTCGTAAACGTGTAGCTTGTCGGCAATCCGGCTTTGGCATCGCTACTGTTAAAGCTAACTGTGCCGGTGTAGTTGGTCATGTAGTTGCCGAACAGATCCTTGGCCCGCACGGTGAACGATTGCGCCGCACCCGCCGTAGTTGCCGGGAAGCCACTCAATTCGAACGAGCCGACTTGGCTCGCCGCGGTTACATCGATGCCCGAGGCAGTCCCCACGATGCTCGCGTCCGCAATGTCGCTGACCGTCACCGACTGAGTTCCCACCGTTTTGAAAGTCACGGCAAACGTCCGAACTCCGGCGTCGTTCTTGGCAAAGGCGTACGTGGCCGGCAGACCGGCAGCCTGATCGCTACTGCTAAACGATACCGATCCGCGATAGTCGGTCGCGACATTGCCGAAGCTATCGACCATTGAGACGGTCAGCGTGCTGGGCGAACCAGCGGTCGCGGTGGCCGCGGTGTTGACTCGCACTCCACTCGCAGCGGCCGCGATGATCGTAGCGCTCTCGGTGCCCACGACCGTGGCATCGCTCGTATCGACCACAGTCACCGACTGAGTCCCGCTCGTGTTTAGCGAGAGGAAGAAGTCATGCACGCCGGAGTCGATATTGTCGAACGTATACGCAAAGGGCAAGTCAGCGTTCAGGGCCGACGAGATAAACTGCACGGTTCCGAAGTAGTTCTTGGCCGTGTTGCCGTAAGCGTCGAGCGCGGTCACCTTGGCCGTGAAGCCCTCGCCGGCGACGATGTTATTTGAGCTATTTGGCAACGACAGCTTGAAGACCGACGCTTGAGCATTGACCACTTCGAAGTTGGTCTTGGTCACAAGTGTCGTCGGGTCTTGTGTATCGACCACATCGAATGACCACACCACACCGTTGGGCGTCGCGGTGCGGAGATCCACGGCAAACGTATGGCTGCCCGCATCGGTGGCGGTGAACGTGTAGTTTGCCGGCAGGTTGGCCGCAGAGTCGGTGCTGCTCAAAGCCACCGTGCCTGCGTAGTTGGAAATAATGTTGCCATAGGTATCGACGGCGTTGACCGTCAGTGAGATCACATCACCGGCGGCAACCAGGATATGACCTTTGCTATCGGCACCATTTGGAACGGAGAGCGAGAACTTAGCAAAGTCCGCCGCAGAGACGTTGATCCCCGCCTCGCTGCCGATCAGGGTTCCGAACACGTCCCGCGCGGTGATCGATTGCAAGCCTGCCGTTCTCAGCGTGGCTGCAAACGTGTGGCTGCCGGCATCTGCTGCGGTGAATGTGTAACTCGCGGGCAACCCAGCTTGCAGGTCACTGCTGGAGAAATACACGGTGCCGGTGAAGCCGCTGGCGACTTGGCCAATCGTGTCGCGAACGGTCACGGTGAACGTATTCGACACTCCGGCGGTGGTCGACGGATATCCCTGGACATCGAACTTGGCCGGGATTGGCGGCGTCGCGTCGCTCGAAACGGTACCGGTGATCGACGGCGTATTGATGTCCGTGGCCGTGATGGTTTGCAAACCGACGGTCAAAAGCGTGACGTTGGCCGTGGCCTTGCCGTTCACCAAAGTCACATCGGCTGGCAAGATCGCGGCCGGATCGGAACTCGTGAAATGGACCACACCATTGTACGAGGTTGCGGGGTTGCCGTACGTGTCGCGGGCCACGATCGTGACAGGTCGTGCCACGCCAATGGCGCCGGCGCTACCCGCGAGCAGCAGACTGGTGGCTTCCAGCGCGGCAACATTCACCGTCGCTCCACCGCGGATGGTGCCACCCAGTTCCGTCGCGCCCACAAAACGCGCACCAGATGACTTGAGCGTGACGGTGAAAGTGTGTTGCCCCGCATCTTCGGGCGTAAACGTATAATCAGCCGGCAAACCGGCCAGGGTGTCGGTGCTCGAGAAGCGGAGCGTGCTCGAATAACCCGGTGCCACGGCCCCCTGCGAATCGCGGGCAGTGACCGTGATGTTGAACGTGTCGCCTGCGCTGACATTTGACGGCGCGGTGAACGCTAGATTCGTGACTTGGCCCGTCACGTTTACCGTGGTGGTGGCCGAGGTCATGTTCGGAGCGGAAACCGTCACGGTCTGATCGCCGCCAGTCACCAAACGAATGGCACCGGTGAATGAATGCGAACCCGCATCCGCCGCGGTGAAGACATAAGGAATCCCGGCATCGAGCGGATTGAACGCATAGCCGCTGGCGGTGCTCGCCTTGGGATCACTGCTGCTGATGTACACGACTCCGCGGAAGTCGGGCACGACATTGCCGTCGGCATCGACCGCACGGATCGTCATCGGCAGGACCGAGCCCGAGGTGGTCGTGGCCGGGGCGACAACCTGAAACGTCACGGCACCCGCCAAGTCTTGGTTGTCGGCGTTGTCGTTAGCCACGACCGTCACGCCGTTGCTGCTCGGATAGGCCAGATCGATCGAGCCGTCACCGTTGAAGTCGCCATGCGTGCCTGCTTCAAAGCGGCCCGAGGGCGTGGGGAAGTTCACTGGCGGGTAGAACGTGCCGTCGCCTTTGCCATGGGCCACCATGTATTGCGAGCCGCCACGCACCGCGTAGTCATCGTGACCGTCGTGATTGAAATCTTCGACCTCGATCTCATAGCCGGTTTGAGCAATACCGTAAGTGTGCGGCGGAGCGTAGGTGCCATCGCCATTGTTCATGATCACGCTCATCGACGTGGCGACGTACGAGTTAGGCACCGCGAAGTCGAGATAACCGTCGTGATTGAAGTCACCTTGCGCCAAATAGACCGGTGCCGAGAACGCATAGTACGACGAAGGCGCATCGAACGAACCGTCGCCGTGACCACGCAAGACGCTAATCGTGCCCACACTGGCCGTGTTCGACGTGGCCATGTCGAGGTTGCCGTCGTGGTTGTAGTCGCCGATCACGAGGTTAATGTTATTCCCCGCCACGGCCGTATCCATTCGGGCTTGCAGCGTGCCATCACCATTGCCCAAGAACACGCTGGCGCTGCCGCTATTCATCGTGCCGACATCAAGCTTGCCGTCGTTATTAAAGTCGCCAATCTTCACCGAGTGCGATCCCGGGATGGCGGCAAACTCGATCGGAGCGGCGAACGTGCCATCACCGTTGCCCATCAGCACATCGACCGCCGCACCGACGACGACCAAGTCCAACTTGCCGTCGCCATTAAGGTCGCCGGAAGAAGCATCGAACGAGTTCTGCCCCGCCGCGAAGTCCACTTTCGGTTGAAAGGAGCCGTCCGCATTACTGGTCAACACGCTCACGCTACCCGCCAGCGTGTTGTTCACCACGGCCATGTCATCACGACCGTCCGAGTTGAAGTCGCCCACGGCGATGCCAGCGGGATTGCTTCCCACGGGATAGCTGACTGGCGCCACGAACGCGAGCATGGCACGTTCCTCGAGCGGCTCGAGTGTGACTCGAAAGAAGGCTTGCCTGCGGGTCGAGCGTGCTCGGGGGCTGTGAGCATTTCGCTTGCCAAACAGCTTTTGAATCCAGGTGGTGAACATGAGTCGGTTCCTGCGGGGTCAGAGACGGCGACGACCTTGGTCGAATGACCAAAGAAGAGAAGTCGGTTCAAGAGCACGGGCCGCATGCCAACGGGAGCTTGTTCAACGCGGGCTCTTAACCAGAGGAGTGGCGGTCGCTCCCCCCGTCCGCCAACCGAAATCGAAAAACCGGGATTCCCCGGTCAAGAGTTAGCAGAAGAGACCGGCAGCAAAGCGAGCGTCGCATCGCGCGTGATGAGCCAAGACGACTTCGACTAATTTTCTGCCCACATCCAAAGCCAAGTTTGGAACAGCCCAAACCGAGTTGCGAGCCTATTCGAGTGCAGCTCGAACATTGCGGACTATCGCCGCGATTTGAGCGACGCGCGAACCCGCGTTTGCAACGCTTGCACGACACGTCGGGTCGTATCGCCGATCGTGGGGCCAAGATGTTGGCGTAGTGCCAACTCCCACGCGACTCCACCGATCGCCGCCAGCATGAGCGCGGGATCGGTCGCTAATGACGCCGCAAAGAACGGCTCCGTTTCTGACTCGTGATCGGTCGTATCGAAACCGCTTTCGTTAATGCCATCTTCGGCCGTAGCGACCGGAACTGCCGACGGATGGAACCGACGCAGCACGACATTGTGAGCCGCTCGCAAATCAGAGGCAGAAACTCGATTCGAAACACTCGACGCCTGATCGCCACTTGCCTGCAACGCCGCGCCCGCGTCACGAACGGCGGTCAGCCCATCATTACCGAGCGCGGTTGTCGAGCGAGAATCGTTCGATGGTGAAATCGCTCGTGACGCTTCCCGCGGCAGATCAATTTTGCCCGTGGGTAAAAGACTCCAAACCGATTCCGCTTTCAGGGACACGATGCCGTTCTCACTTGTTGGCAAGAACGCGACGTTCGTGGCGGGCACGGTCACACCCGGTGTCCAAAACGCCGAGAGATGCGCGTCGGCATGGTTCTGCGTGTCGACCGGCTCGCGGATCGTGTCGCGCAACTGCGGGCCAAGTTGTTCGCTCAACGACAAACCACTGAGCTTATACAACAGGGGTGTTTGCAGATCGCCGCTTCCGCGATCAAACCGGACGGTGTACGTCCCCACGGCGAGAAATACATCGCCCGAGCGTGTTGCCCCGTCCGCAGCCGACAGCGTGTAAATTGCGTTGCCATTCGCATCGAACACGGTCAGCCGCGCGCCGGTCTCTTGCGGCAGGCTCCAGTCGGAACCGGCCAAACTCCAGTGAAAGGCTTGGGCTTCGTTGACTTGCAAAGTCTGCCAAGCCTCGGCCTCGCCCGCAGCCAAAGTGCCCGTCACCAATTGCTCCCAGTGGCTCGAATCTTGGGCAAAGTCGACCTCGACTTCAACTTCCGCATCTTCGGTGTAATCTTCGCCAAAGACCCGCACAAAGTAATCGCGATTCGACAAGACGCCCGAGACTTGCAACGCGATTTCGTCTTCCGTCTCGGCCAGCACCTGAGCTTGGACTACCTGCCCGTACTCGTCGTAAATCGCCACATGCACGTTCGGCGAACCGTAGGTGTCGACAATGACCGTAAAGACGTTGGTCAAATCAGGTCCCAGATCGACCGACCGCACACGATACATCCACTCAGGATGCGCGTTGGTCAGGATCGTTTCCGATTCGTAATACGTATGCTCGACGTAGCCGGGCGTGGTCGCCAACAACTCGGCTTGCCTAAGATCAGCAGCCGTCATCTCCTGATGATCATCCGATGTCTTCGCACTTGGCTCGCCTTCGACGCTCTCATACGCCTCGCTACCAAATTCGAGCTCATACGCGCCGATGCCGAAGACATCGTCGACGGCCGACTCAACTTGCACGTAGTAGGCCCCGCCCACACCATGCGTGTCGAACGACAACGAAACATCGTTCATGCGCGGATCGCTGGCCGCGACCGTCGTCACGACTTGCCCCGTAGCGTCGAGCAGCGACAGACGTCCCACCAGCAGACTCTTGCCGTGGGCCAACAAACTCAAATCGATCGTCGGCGTGCCTTCAGGAATGTCGATCCGATAGACGTCGATATCCTGAAGACTGGTAACATCGGCCTCAAGCTCGCCGTCCCCATCCATTTCCAACGGAAACTGTGTCGCCGAGACGAGCGTGTCGTTGGCCGAGCGTGAGTCAAATGCGTCTGGTTTGCGGGTACCGTAAATCTCTCGCAATGTGGCGATGTCGGCAGCCGTCAAATGCGCCTGAGTCTGTTGAAACTGCGGGAACATTGGCGACAGCGGATCGGTGCTGTGGCCCAGCCCAAAGATATGGCCTGACTCGTGGAGCATTACCGAAAAGAGATCGTAGCCGCCGCTGGTACCCGCGATATCAAACTTGTAATCGCTGTTCAAAAAGATGTCGCCGACCCACGTGTTGACCACAAATGGATCGTACGGATTGGCAACCGCGAGGGCATCTTGGCCCATCGGAAACGCGCCGATGCGCACGTCACCAAACCGCAGGTCACCTTGCTTGAAACCAAGTGAGTTGAAGGGCTGACCACCATCGTCGACCAAGCCGATGTTAATATTCGACTCGTCAGCCCAGGTTTGCACCGCGCGGAGAATTTGTAGTTGCCACACATCGACAGCCAGCGGCGGATCGAGCGCACTGAACAGATTGCTGGTCTGATTGCCAACCTGCGTGCCGTCGGGAGCGAAGCTCAACGTCAACTGCCCGATCTCGGGCCACGGTGCCGCCAGCGCAGCCAACTGCCGGCGATCTTCTAACCGCTCGACGAATAGCTTTCTGGTCAACGACATGGGCACGCGAAGAGTTGTGTTACTTGGACGGCACGCTGGGCGCACGCAAAGTCTCGATCGCCGTCAGCAATCGCGCGAACCGAGCGTCGGTCCGCAGGGGATCGAGATCGTGATCATGCTCGACAAGATCAGCACCGAAACCAGCGCGCAAAGCTGATGTCAGCAGAGAAAAGGCTCGTTCCCGGTTATCGTCGTCGGCGGTTGATAGCAGCGCGAAAATCCCGGCAACTTGGTAGAGAATAGGCGGGGATGCATCGTTCGCCAATGCTTGTTCTGCCCGCATTTTAGCGAGCTCCGAGTCTCCCCTACGCGCCCGGAGCACACCACTTGCCGCCAAGGTGGGGCTTTGGTGCGGATGCCAGCGAATTGCCTCGTCGAGCACCCGCAATGCGCCGTCAAGATCGTCCCATTGTTCGGATAAGACGTGGGCTTTGCTCTCGAGCGCCGGCAGGTAGCTCGCGTTGAGCTGTAACGCTTGGTCAAAGTCAGCCAGTGCGAGTTTCGGTTCGGTCGCAGCTCGCAAGACACCGCGCGCGGTCCAACCTTGTTCGTCCCGTGGTTCTTGAGACAACCCTTGATCGCGATCTGCCGCCGCGCCCGACTTGTCACCGGCGCGCTCGCGCACTTGGGCTCGCAACAAGAACACGCGCGCCGAGTCTCCGCCAT
>JAEUIL010000036.1 GCA_016794255.1 Planctomycetaceae bacterium
CTGACGATTGTCGTGATTGTCGCGTGGCAAGAGTTTGCACCGCGGCGGCTCAAGGTGTTGCCACCGGCGTTGGCAGCCGTCGTCGTCGGATCGGTCGTGGCGGGCGTGTTTCAGTTGCCCGTGTATTACGTCGAGGTGCCGGCCAATCTGTTGAACGACATTCAGTTACCGACGATGTCGCTTTTAAGCACGGTCCCATGGAAGTCGATTATTCAATACGGACTGCTCACCGCGATTGTCGCCAGCGCGGAAACGCTGTTATGTGCGGCGGCCGTGGATCAAATGCAGACCGGACCGCGGACGAAATACGATCAGGAATTGTTCGCTCAGGGCGTGGGCAATCTGCTGTGCGGCATCGTCGGGGCGCTGCCGATGACGGGTGTGATTGTACGCAGCTCAGCCAATGTCCAGGCCGGCGGCAAAACGCGACTCGCCACGATGTTGCACGGCTTATGGCTGCTGATCTTCGTAGCGGGCATGGCGGCACTCTTGCGGCAGATTCCCACGAGCTGCCTCGCCGCGATCCTGGTTTACACGGGCTACAAGCTGATCGATATCAAGGCCATGCGCGAACTGATCGGCTATGGTTGGGGCGAGGTCGTGATCTATTTCGTCACGATCACCACGATCGTATTCGCCGATTTGCTGAGTGGGGTGATCGTCGGTATCTCGCTCTCGGCGCTGAAATTGCTCTACACTTTCTCGCATCTCGAATCCGAGCTCGTCGCCGATGAGACCACCAAGTCGGCCAAACTTCGGCTGCGCGGCGCGGCGACGTTCGTGCGGCTGCCGCAATTGGCGGCGGAACTCGAACGCGTGCCCAAGTCGTTCGATTTGCATGTCGATCTGTCGGAGCTCGATTACATCGACCATGCTTGTCTAGAGTTGCTCATGAGTTGGGGGGCGGGCCATCAAGCCACGGGCGGTTCCTTGGTCGTCGATTGGGAATCGTTGCACGGCCGCTTCCGCCGTGAACGGCCCAATGGCACGAACGACATCCCGGTTGAACGAGTCGAACGGTAACATCTGCCGCAGTCGACTAGGCAGCCAAGCCGTGCGGGGGGCTGAGCCCCCTAAGTAGAAATTCATCAGAAGGCCATGCATCTCCATGGCTGACAATCACTTGCGATCTGCTCGAAAGAAATGCTCTTGTCAACGCGGCGGCGAACGTCGATATAATCGAACGCGTGCAGCCTAATCTCGAACCGACGCGTTCGAGAACGGGGGACCCAACGAAGTTGTCGATTTCTGATCGAACTCGGCCGCTTCACGGGGCGCAGATCTCGGCTCAGCCGTGTGACTGGCAACAGTCGGCGAGCGGAGCCGGATCGGGGTACTTTCAAGCCCTAGCCCGACAGCTAACCTCGTAGGCCCGCTGCGACACGTGATCGCAGCCAAATTGAAAGGGTACTTCTCGCGCGGCATTCTGGCCGAGAGGCGCCCCCGTTGGTTTCTTGTTTGGGCGGCGGTACGGTCGTTGGCCGTGGTCTGCGCCCGGAGGGTGCAATTGTGTTAGCTCTATGGGCGCTCGCTAGTGGCGAGCAATTCGAGGAAGTGATGTCGGCGCTGATGTCACTGTGGGTCTGGATTCCCCTGGGTGTGTTGTTCGTGGCTTGGCTCGCGCTGCGGTACATACCCAACGACGAAGTGGGCGTCGTCGAGAAACTGTGGTCGTTGCGCGGTAGTGTGCGTGAAGGTCATATTCTCGCGCTCTATGGCGAGGCGGGCTACCAAGCCGATCTGCTGCGCGGTGGCATTCACTTCGGCTATTGGCGTTGGCAGTACGCCGTGCATCGCGTGCCGCTGGTGACCATTCCACAGGGCAAGATCGGCTACGTCTACGCTCGCGATGGGGAGTCGCTTGCGCCGACGCAGACCCTGGGCCAGATCGTCGACTGCAACGACTTCCAAGACGCCCAGCGGTTTGTGCTGGGAGGCGATCCCTCAACCGATGAGGTTGCGGTACCGGCGCAGGTCATCGGTCAACGCGGTCGTCAACGCGCGATCTTGCGTGAAGGTGTCTACGCGATCAACCCGGCCGTGTTCGTCGTGATTGCACAGCATAAGACGTTCGCGCTGTCGCATCTTTACGACAAGAACGAGTGGATCAACTTGCTGTCATGGCAGGCACAGCTCAACGACATCGATGGGTTCGATCCCGTGCTGATAGGCGGCATGCAGATCGAGGTGTCGACCGACGAAACGCCGCAAGTCACCTCGGACACCATCGGCATCGTCACGACGCACGACGGCCCGTCATTATCACCGAACGAGATCATTGCCCCGGTCGTCGACGCCGAGGTGTCGGACCCCAATTACCACAACAACTACCAAGACCCCGAGGCTTTTCTTCGGGCCGGCGGTCGTCGTGGCCGGCAATATCAGCCGCTGATCGATGGCACGTATTTCATCAATCGCTGGTTTGCCACGGTCGAGGTGATCCCGAAAACCGTGGTGCCCATCGGGCATGTCGGCGTCGTGGTCAGTTATTATGGTCAACGGGGTCGCGATCTGTCGGGCGACATGTTTCGCCACGGCGAGCGGGTGAGCGAAGGAGAACGCGGCGTGTGGGAGCAAGCCCTTGGGCCGGGCAAGTATCCGTTCAACACTTATGCTGGCAACATCATCTTGGTGCCGACCACGAACTTCGTGCTGCATTGGGTCACGGGCAAGACCGAGTCGCATCGCTACGACGAAAGTCTCAAGTCGATCGACCTCGTGACGAAAGACGCCTACGAACCGCTGTTGCCGCTGTCGGTCGTCGTGCATATCGACTATCAGCGGGCACCGAACGTGATTCAACGCTTCGGTGATGTGCAACGACTCATTACGCAAACGCTTGATCCGATGTTGAGCGCGTACTTCCGTGACATCGCGCACAAGAAAACGATGCTGCAACTGCTGCAGGAACGCGATCTGATTCAGAACGAGGCCCGCGAAGAGTTGCGTCGCAAGTTCGGTCAGTTTGATATGGAATGCGTTGACGTGCTGATCGGCAAGCCGTCGTCGGCCGACAAGGACACGAAGATCGAAACCTTGCTCGAGCAATTGCGTCAACGGCAACTTTCGTACGAACAGATGGAAACTTACCAGCAACAATGTGCCGCGGCCGAGAAGCGACGCACGCTGGCCGAGGCCGAGGCGACAGCCAAGATGCAGACCGAGTTGACCAATGCCCGGGTGCAGGCCCAAATTGCCGAGCAACACGGCGAGGCCGAGTTGGCCCGGGCTCGCAAACAGGCTGAGCAGTCGATCGTGATGGCCGATGCCGACTTGGCCCGGTCGCGCCGGCAAGCCGAGCAAACCGTGGTCTTGGCTCAAGCCGATGCCGAGCGGCGTACGCTCGACGGTCGTGGTGAAAGTCAACGCGTGATGCAGATCGGTTTGTCTGAGGCAGCGGTGTTGTTGCAAAAGATCGCATCGTTCGGCGACCCACGACTCTACGCTATGAGCCAAGTCGCGGGCCACATGGCGCAGAGCAAGCAGCCGCTGGTTCCGGAACGCGTGTTTGTCAGCGGTGCGGTGGGTGGCGACGGCGAGTCGCAACTCGGCCCGACCGGCGGGTTGCTCGGCACGTTGATCAGTTTGCTGGTTGCCGAGAAGTCGGCATTTGCCACGGCCGACACGGGCAACGGTCGTATGAAGCAGTTCGCCGATCGAATGACCGATCAAGTGCTCGGCAATCTTGAAGAAGTCGCCAAGACCGCGACGGAACAGGCGTTGGCCACAGGCTTGACCGGTGAAGCGACGACCACGGCGTAGGAGCCGTTTCGGCAACGCTTGAGTTCTCGGGGGTCGGCGATCGTCCGCGGCAAACGGCGGCACGGATCGCCGGCCCTCGCTTCATGTCCGACCGGGCCGCAAATCACGCAGCGCTGTGAGTGTCTGCACGTAGTCCGCGGGCAACGCGGCCTCGAATGTCATTCGCGCGCCACTCCGCGGATGATGGATACTCAATCGCCGCGCATGCAGCGCTTGACGTTCGAGTAGCGGCGTGTCGTCGGTCGTGGCGAGATGCAGTTCGGCGCGCGTCAGCCGGGCGCGGCCACCATAGAGCCGATCGCATAGCACCGGACAACCGATACTCGCCAGATGAACGCGGATCTGATGCGTGCGGCCGGTCTTGGGGGTCACTTCGACATGGGCAAAGCCGTCGAACCGTTCGAGCACCTGATAGAAACTCTGCGCCGATCGACTGTGCGGGTCGTGGCGACGGATCGCCATGCGCTCGCGGTGTTGCGGATGCGGGCCGATTGGCTGATCGATCAAGTCGCGGTCGAGTTGCGGCACACCGACCACCAACGCCTCGTAGATCTTTTCGGTCGTGCGGTCGGCGAACTGCTGCGTGAGCGCGAAATGGGCCTGATCGTTCTTGGCCACGATGATCACGCCACTCGTGTCGCGATCGAGTCGATGCACGATCCCCGGCCGAGTCGCGCCGCCGACGCTACTGAGTTGATCGAAATGAAACTGCAACGCCGCAGCCAACGTGCCCGACCAGTGACCTTTGGCCGGGTGAACGACCATCCCCGGCGGCTTGTCGATCACCGCGAGATCGTCGTCCTCGAACAGAATCGTGAGCGGAATATCCTCGGGCTGCGGGCCGGTGTGCGGCAACTCGGGCAGAACGACGCTGATCGTCTCGCCGGGTCGAACGCGATGAGCCGCCTTGATCCGCTGCCCGTCGATACGCACCGCTGCCGCGTTGATCGCCTTGCGCAAATGCGTGCGACTGTAGGTGGGAAACTTGTGGGCGAGATACCAATCGATGCGCGCGTCGGCTTCGTCGGCGGCTACGATGATCTCGATCGGCTCGTCCGGCAGCCGCGACTCGACAGGCGGATCGCCGAGCGGGGCATCGTCATCAGGCAGGACGAGATCGTCGGTCGGTTCAGAGTCGCCGACCGGGGCGTCGCTCATTTCTTTTCCGGCGTCTTCTCGCCGTCGGTCTTGGGAGTTTCCGCAGCTTTCGTCTCGGCCGGCTTGGTTTCGGTGGCTGGCGTCGTCGAGCCGCTTGAGGCTGGCTTGTTCAAATCGAGCTTCGAGGCGTCGAACTTGAAGTCGCTCGTGTCACCCTTGAGACTGTCGAGACCGCTGGGGCGAAGACCGGGGATACCGGGCCCGTCGTTTTTCGGCACATCGGCTTCCTTGCGCGCGAGCCAATCGTAGAAGTCACGCGTGGTGCCGCGCTCGATGTCTTTGAGTCGAGCGGTCGCGGTCGTGGCGAACACAGTGCCGGGCCACTTGCCGACGACTTCCTTGTAATACGACTCGGCACTCTTCAAATCGCCGAGTGCCTCGACGGTCTTGGCCAAGCCGAGCGTGGCGCGTTGCTTGATCTCGACATCCGCGTTGGAGCGAGCTTTCTCGTAGGCATCTTTGGCATCTTGCAGCGAGTTACGCACTTCGCCCCGATTGGTCGTCAGATCGTTGAGAGCTTGGCTCAACTTCTGATCGCCGAGCATCACCAGCGCCCAACCGCCGGGCACGCTGTTCGGCGACGACTCGCCGAGCGCCTTGAGGTCGTTGGTGTCGGACGAACCGGTCGCGGCGATGTATTGGGCCCATTGGGTGGCCCGTTCGACCGCCTGTTGCGAGAGCGAATACTGATACAGCAAGCCGAGCACGATGATCGCCACCACGGTGCCGACGATCGGCTTGGTGTAGTTCTTATATCGATCGACGCTCTGTCCGAGCATGTCGGCCAATTCGTTGTGCTTCAGTTCGCGTTGCTTGGTGCTCATGATTCGATCCGTAGTCGGTCGGGTTTCGATCAGTGTG
>JAEUIL010000037.1 GCA_016794255.1 Planctomycetaceae bacterium
TCGAGCCCTGGCTGGGAGGCGGCGGTCGTGTACGACGGTGCGCTTCCGAACAGCCTCCTGGAGGTGCAAGCCATGACTGACCGTTTTTCACGACAGGCAGAGCTGGTCCCACAAACATCGCTAGCGGATTTGACGGTCACTGTCATTGGAGTTGGCGCCATCGGCCGTCAGGTGGCCTTGCAACTCGCGGCCATCGGCGTCCCTCGATTGCAACTCTTCGACTTCGACACCGTTGAGGTCACGAACGTAACGACACAAGGTTACGCGATGGCCGAGATCGGCACCGCCAAAGTCGTCGCCACCAGCCAAGCCGTGCGGGCCATCAGCCCTACAACCGACGTCGTCGTGATCGCCGATCGGTTTCGGCCGCGGCGTGATCTGGGCCCGGCTGTCTTCTGTTGCGTCGATTCCATCACCGCCCGACAAGCGATCTGGCGCACGGTACTGCATAGTAGTCGCTTTTGGTGCGACGGTCGGATGCTGGGCGAAATGTTGCGCATCATCACGGTCGCCGATACGCACGGGCGTGCTCACTATCCGACGACGCTGTTCGCGCAAGCCGATGCCCAGGTCGGCAGTTGCACATCCCGCAGCACGATCTATACGGCCAATATCGCCGCAGGCCTGATGGTGCATCAATTCACCCGCTGGCTGCGTCATTTGCCGGTCGATCCCGACATCGCGGTGAATCTGCTCGCTAGTGAGTTGTCCGTACTCCGTTGAGGTACGGTCCGCAGTGGCACTCGACGACGATCAACTTCTCAACTTCATGAACCTCGGGAGGAAAACTCCATGCTGAACTCATGCCACTTCAAGACATCGGACCAACCACGCGCCGGGCCAAGTCCCGCCGCCCTTCGTTCACCGGGGAGTCGAGATGGGAGCCCGTCACAAACTCAATCAAGCCTACCTCAATGGCTCGCTCATCGTGGCGGCCATGGTTGGCTTCTGTTTTCAATCATGGCTAGCGTTCTGGATCGTCCTGGCACTGGGGGTCGCCCTGGACTTGTCGGGAGGACAGATTCGCACGAACCCGAAGAATATCAATCGTCGACACGACCGTTGAATCGGCTCAACTTCGTCACGAGTCGTGTCTTGCTGTGGGGGCCGCCCGATCCAGGGCGGCCCCTTGGGCGGGCTTTCTTTTAGCTATTCGCCGACGCTCGTCAACGAATGCGATTATAGGTACGCATCACGGCATCCATCTCGACACCGCTCAATTGCACCGTGTTGGCGTCGAGCAATCGAATCGGTGAACGAGCGCTACTACCCCGTGCAAAGAGATCGACGAGTTGATTGTCGGCCCCTCCCCATTCCACACCCAACATGCCACCGCGTACCGTCCAACGTCCGTGCAGCCTCCCGCCGCTCCCCGCCAACAGATTCTTCGCCGGATTGCTGCTGGATGAGTAGTACGAACAGGTCCCATCTGGCTCAAATTGGACCGTGGCATCCAATGCCTTAGGTTCATAACGTCGCCACGCGCCAATCAGGATCTCGGTGAGTTGAGGATCCGACAACGCTTGAGCCGGGCGGGGCGGAGCAGTCGCCTCGAGCGACTTGGAAACTGGCTTGGGCGGCGTCAACACAAACGTCGGCTTCGTCGGCGTCTTGGTAGGCTGTGGAGTTGCCGCCGGGCCACACCCGGCGAGTACGAACAACGTGAACAGCACGCTCAGATACGTTGGCCAGCGGTGGCACAATACTATGAAGTTTACTGGTTGGGGCATGTTTGCGGTTCCTAGAACTGACAAGGCGGCACGTTTGAACCGAACTTTTGCGTCAACGCTTGTTGCAATTCGATACCTTGTTGACGAATCTTCGGCTCCTGCTCGAACCAACGCGAGCCGAAATGAGCACCGAGCACATGGCGATGGAGCACACCTGTAGTCGAGCTTGCTTGAACCACGGTCGAGTTGGCATCCCTTTCGATCGACGACGAAAAGCTCGCCATGCGACTGAACTCATATTTGGAAGTCACGGCATCGAGCGACCACGCGATCAACTCGTCATCGACCCCCTCTGTCGGCAATTGCATCAAAGCGTGGGCACAGAACTCGGCGCACGCGCTTTCAGCGGACCAGGTTGGTGTTGACGGGCTCGCGCCCGATGTGGGCGGCTTTCGCCAGAGCAACAGTTGCAGATTGACACTGTTCCAGTAATCCAACGTCGGATTTCCAGTTTTCGCCAGGTACGGCGCTACCTCGGGCGGAATGGGTTTGCTTTCCGGCGTCGGCGGCTGACTGCATCCGATAAGCACTCCCACGATCGGCAGTAACCATAACAACGAGCGTCGCATCGGTTTCACGGTTGACTCCAACTTGCCTAAATACGGACTGGCCCCCTCTGGGACTCTCTGCCACCGGGCCATTCGCGTTTTTGCCAAATGCTACTTAAACGCATCATATCGAACGCGAGACTGTTTGTCACCTATGACAAGTCTCGACGAGAAGCAATTTTTGCGCGCTCTTGGCCAACGCTTGCGTGAACAGCGTCAGGCGCGCGGCTGGACACAGGATCAGCTAGCCGAGAAATGCAAGCTGCACCGCACCTTCATCGGCAGCGTCGAACGGGGCGAACGCAACATCTCGATCTTAAATCTCCGGCACATGACCCGTGTGTTACGGTTGTCCCTCGAAAAAGTTCTTGCCGAACAATAATTGCCAATCGTCGCGATTGGGTAGCAGCCAAAGGCGCCCACCGGCTTCCCAGACTCACGCCCCGCGCACAACTCCTAAAACCGAACCTTGCCGCTGGACGAACTTGAGGCGAAAATAGGTAACCCCCAACCAAATCACTGGCTGGTATCAAGGTGTCCATCGGTGGCCTGTTTCAAGGCCCCCCGGTAGACCGCCCTCGAAGATCTCGCTGATTATCCCGTTGTGGCGACGTCCAGCCCCAAGCGATCTGGACCAACAGCGCCCGAAGCAGTTTGTTGCCCCGAACGCTGATCCCGTCTTGTCTGCTCATCATACTGAACTCGAATTGCGTCGGCGTCAGATCAGCCCTCAACTGCTTAACGTTCTAAAATCGATGGGCGTCGTTGATGACGGCGACGACCACTTCCGCCAGTCGCAGACCTACACCAGGGATGCCCTGCAACTACTGGACAGGGGCGTCGGCCTTGGCAATACGTCACCGACTTTCTATTTGGTCGATTAAGCATCTGTTCCTGAGCCATCGCCTCCCAACCCGGGTAAAGTACCAATTTCCAGAGGTTGCGCGCGCACCGCCGCCAGCAGTTCCCGAGCGGTAACTTGGGCCGGGTCGAGACTGATCAGAAAGTAGCGGGTGTCGGACGACAACACCCGACCGTCGTCGGCGATTACGTCCCGATCAACACGCAGCGCAATTTGCGCCCCAGGAAACTCCAGGGCATCGCGAAGGTAGGCGACGTTGTCCAGGTCGAGCCAGCGTTGGCGGCGATCGACGCAGTCCCCCTTTTTTCACCGTCTGAGCGGCTGGTGTTCGTTCGTGCGCTGCGTCCAAGCACTGCTGCAGCGAGTCGAGCGTGTCCCCCTGATTTCCCTTGATTTGCAGTAGACAATCACAATTCTCATCGAGTAAGGCTTCGACCAGCGGACGCTGCGAGAACAGAGCGTCGCCCGTAACCAAACGCAACATGGGGAAGTTATCGAACAATTCACTCAAATGACGACGCTGGGTCGTCGGTTCGTTCGTCTTTTCACCCGAGACCGACCACTGGCCGACCACTAGCTTGAAGTCATGCACCAGAGCCGTGCGTATGTGCAACGGTTGGCCATGCGGATCGAGCCCTTGGCAACTCGTCTTGCCGTCGACCGCGATGGCCAGCTGCGTGTCAGCCTGGATCGTCTGTTGCAGCCACTGGGTGAAGGCTTGCGCGAAATCGGCCAGCGAGCAGTGGGCCAGGGCGCGGCTGATGGTGGTGGCATGGGGACGATCCGGGGGGGTAAAGCCCAGTGGCTCACGCAGTTGTTCCCAATGGTCTTCGGTCCAGCGTTGCAGGACCGCCATTTCGCGAATAAGGGCCAGTAACACCAGAAAGACGAGGGTCAGCAGCGCCAAGAGTGGGTACCGACGACCACGTGGGCAGCGAAAATCTTCAACTGGCGCAAAAACTTGAGCTAATGATGTCAGCACACCTCGGACCATGACACGGCTCCTTCCTCAAGAGCCCGCCCTGGCTCGGGTTCAGTCTTCGAGGTCAACAGAGACGATCAAACCTACTACGGATGATAGCGGCCAGATGGTTCGAAAATTTGAAAACGCAGTCCTCCTGCCTGGTAGTCGTAGGTCAGATATCCTACCCAAAGCTCCGCAGGGGGTGGCAAGATGAGAAAATAACGCGAAATTCGATCGATCAATTTCAGCGAGAGTGCCGAGACTAACTTTAAGCGCAGATTGCGGTCGAGGGATCGAGCTAGTAGACTAGGTATCCGGTGCCTGCTCTTGGAGTTGTAAATTCATGTTCCGGCGTTGCCTATCCATCTTGCTCATCGGTGCGTACGTCGCTTGCCAAGCGGCGGCTTTGCCGCATGCGCACGGAGATGGAGACATCGCGCACGGTCGCGGCGAGCGACACTTTCATCTCCCTAAACCGTCACATTGCCACTCCGATCATGACGGGCATCACCACCACGATCATGATTTGCAGACGTGCGTACACGTACCGGTGGTCCCGGCGGAATTGCCGTCCGAGCATGATTCAGACGCCGTTTACATCCCCGACGTAGTTTTGATACGAACGGATTCATCGAACGTCGGCGACGACTTCCTGTGGGAAGTCTTTGCGGAAGTCGCCTCGTTCGCGTCGGCCGTGGGTTTGGTAGCCGACCTCGCGACCGGCTTTGAGATGCCGGACCGTGTTTGTGCTTCTGTAGGGCACTGCGCGCTCTATCTGAAATTGCGGACGCTTCGCATCTAATCGCGGCCCTCTGCCGCCCCCGCACCGCGCGCATCGTAGATCACTGCGCGTTGCATTTCGATCGGAACGCGCCCTGACCGTATCGGTCCGCGATTCCCGCCTGCCCGACAAGACGTGAAAACGAAAGGGTTCTTTATGGAACGCCGTATCGTCACCTATTGCTTACTTGTGGTGCTGGTCGCCAGCGGCGGCTGGGCCGCCTTCAAGTGGCGAAATCGGTCCATCCCTCAAGCCGTTGAAGAGCAGGGAACTCCGCTGCTGCCCTCCGCAGCACAGTTGGTAAAGCTCAGCGCCCCGGCTCGCGAGAACCTGCGACTCGTTTCCAGTCCGGTCGTCGTTCGGGACTATTGGCGGACGATTCTCGTCCCCGGACAGATTATCGACCGCCCCGGAATTTCCGATCGCGGCGTCTCGGCCCCGGCAGTTGGCGTCGTGGCGGAGGTGCATGCGTTTCCGGGAGACACCGTTCGGCCGGGGGATCGCTTATTCAGCTTGCGAGTGTTCAGCGAGTATCTGCAAAACACACAGTCGGAACTCTTCAAAGCGACCCGCGAAACGGAACTGCTCAGCGAGCAACGGACTCGGCTGACGGATGCGACGAACACCGGCGCAGTCCCAAAGTCCCGGATGATTGAAATCGAAAATCAACTGCGGCGTCAAAACGCGCTGATTCAAGCCTATCGGCAGGACTTACTGACGCGAGGACTGCACCCCGATCAAATCGCGGGAGTAACGGAAGGCCGGTTCGTCTCGACGATCGAGGTCGCCGCGCCGCCACCGGTCGTTGACAAGCAGCGAATGGCGAACCTGCCGGCGGGAATGATTCAACTCGTCGATCATCGGGTCGACGGGCCGACGTACGAAGTGCAGGAACTGAAAGTCGAGTTGGGACAGCAGGTGCAAGCAGGCCAGTTGCTTTCGGTGTTGGCCAATCACCATGCCCTGTATATCGAGGGTTACGCCTTCAAACGCGAGGCACCATTTTTGGAACAAGCCGCCCAGAACAATTGGTCCATTGAGGTCGAATTTGCCGAGGACGACGGCGCCCACTGGCCGACGCTCGATCAGCCGTTCACGATTCGGCACCTGGCCAACGCCATCGATTCCGTCGACCGCACGTTTAGCTTCTTTATGCCGCTGACAAACCAGTCGCGAGACTACGTCAAGGATGGGCAAACGTTCGTGGTCTGGAGGTTTCGTCCGGGGCAGCGCGTGCGCTTGCACATCCCGGTCGAGCGCTACGAAGGGGTCATCGTTTTGCCCGCCGCGGCCGTGGTCCGCGAAGGGCCGGAGGCGTTCGTGTTCCGGCAAAACGGCGATTTGTTCAATCGCATTCCCGTGCATGTGCTGCATGAAGATCGCCGGAGCATCGTACTGGCCAATGACGGCGGCATTACGCCGGGACTGTATGTCGCGCAAAACGCGGCCGCTTCGCTCAATCGGGTGCTCAAGGCACAAGCCGCGGCCGGGGTTCGCAACGACATCCACGTCCATGCCGACGGTTCGACTCACGGCGCTCATTAAGAGAAACGATTTATGTTGAACGCGGTCATTCGCCTTTCGTTGCGGTATCGTTTGCTGATCGTCGTGATCAGTCTGGCGCTGCTGCTCTACGGTTCGTATTTGGCGACCACGCTTCCGATCGACGTGTTTCCGGACTTGGATCGCCCGCGGGTCATCATCATCACGGAGTGTCCGGGCCTCGCCACCGAAGAGGTCGAAACGCTCGTAACGCAGCCGATCGAGATCGTGCTGCTGGGGGCTGCGGGAGTCCAGGCCGTGCGCAGCCAGACGACCGCCGGATTGAACGTCGTCTATATCGAATTCGACTGGAACATCGACATCCGCGCCGCCCGACAAACGGTTCAAGAGCGGCTGTCGACGCTCGCTGGTGTATTGCCCGAAGGAATCCGGCCGCAGATGACGCCCCCCTCGTCGATCATGGGTCAAATCGTGATTGCCGGTATCTACCGACAACGGGGACCGCGCGGCGGCGAGTTGGTCCCAATCGAAAAGACAGGGCTACTGGCGGAACTACTTGCACCGTCGCGCGAACCGCCGCAGTTACTCGTCTGGCGGCCGACCGATCGCCGCTCGCCTGTTTCTTGGGAAGCGGTGACGGCGACAAATATACACTGGCAAGCTCCCCTCGCGGCCCAAGAATCGACAGCTCCGGTCGGCGAATGCCGGGCAACCGTCACCATCGCCGGAACGGCTCACGAAGTCGTCTTCCCGTCGGCCGAGGAACAGCGGATGGCGCTGCGGACGGTCGCCGACTGGGTGATCCGACCGCGGTTGCTCAAAGTCACTGGCGTCGCCGAGGTGTTCATGCAAGGGGGCGATCGTAAGCAGTATCAGGTGCTCCTCGATCCGTCGGCGCTGTTGGAATACGGCGTGACCTTGCAGGACGTTGAACAATCGCTGAAAGAAAGCAATATCAACACCAGCGGCGGCTTCGCCGTCGAAGGAGAGACGGAGCGACCGATCCGGATTCTCGGCCGCTTAGGGCCTGATTCGCGGATGGTCGTGGAAGACTTGCGCAAGGTGCCCGTCAAGACGTACCGCAACCGCACCGTGTTGCTCAGCCAAGTCGCCGAAGTAGCCGACCGCCCTCAATTCAAACGGGGCGACGGCAGCGTCAACGGCCTGGGCGGCGTCGTCTTTACGATCGTCAAGCAGCCCCACGTCGACACACGCTCGCTGACTGATCGGATCGAAACCGCGTTTCAAGAGGCAGAAGCGTCGCTACCGGCCGACATCGTCGTGAACTCAGAACTGTTCCGACTCAAGAACTTCATCGACCGCGGGATCTTCAACGTCGGTGAGGCGTTGGTAATCGGCGCATTTCTGGTGCTCATCATCCTTTTCCTGTTCTTACTGAATTTTCGGACGACGTTTATCACCTTGACCGCGATCCCGCTGTCGCTGGTCATCACAACGCTCGTGTTCCGCCTGATCGGCTATTTCACGGGAACGCACCTCTCGATCAACGTGATGACGCTCGGCGGCATCGCCGTGGCGATGGGGGAGTTGGTGGACGACGCCATTGTCGACGTGGAGAACATCTTCCGGCGTCTCAAAGAGAACAATGCGATTTCGCAACCCAAGCCGGCGCTGACTGTCGTGTACGAGGCCAGTAAGGAAATACGAAGCGCGATCGTCTTCGGTACCGCCGTCGTGATCCTGGTCTTCCTGCCGTTGTTCGCCCTATCTGGCGTCGAAGGCCGATTGTTCGCCCCGCTGGGGGTCGCCTACATCACGTCAATTCTGGCGTCGCTGGTCGTGTCGCTGACCGTGACGCCCGTCTTGTCGTATTATCTGCTCCCACAGTCCAAAGCGACGCACCACGAACAGGACGGGGTCTTGCTGCGAACCTTGAAATGGGCCGCGGGATACTTAATCAGCTTGAGTATGGCTCATCCCCTTCCCTTGCTGATCGTGACGTGGACGATGGTCGGACTTGCCGGCTGGGAGTTGGTACACCTTGGACGAAACTTCCTCCCGCAGTTCGATGAAGGGAGTGTGCTAGTAAATGTGACACTACCTCCGGGCTCATCGCTAGATGCCTCGAATCAAGTGTCCGGGACCATCGACGCTAAGTTCCGCAAAATGCAAAAGTCGGAGCAGAATCCGCACGGTGAGGTGATCCATTTCGTCCGCCGCACCGGTCGCGCCGAAATGGACGAGCATGCGGCACCGGTCAATTCGGGTGAATATATCCTCAGCATGAACCCCAAGTCGGGGCGCAATCGTGAGGACATAATTAAAGGATTGTTGGCGGAGATTCGGGAAGAAGTTCCCGGCGTCGACATTGAAGTCGAACAACCGTTGGCGCATTTGATTAGCCACATGGTCTCGGGGGTCTATGCGCAGATCGCCATCAAGATTCACGGTGACGACATCGACGTGCTGCAACAACTTGCCGAGCAGGTCAAAGCGGCTATTCAGGACATTCCTGGTGTGACGCCACCGATTGTCGAGCCGATTCGGCAGACTGAAGAATTGCACGTGCGACTGCGACCGGACGACTTGGCGCTGCACGGCGTGACGAGGGCCTACGTCGCCGAAATCGTGCAAACCGCCTTGCAGGGAGAAGTGGTCTCACAAGTGTTGGAAGGACAGCGGCGGTTTGATTTACTCGTCCGGTTGGAAGAAGGATATCGGACCGATTACGCGAACCTCGGACGGTTGCGGATCGACTTGCCAGCCGGTCGCGGGCAGATCGAACTCCGCGAATTGGCGGATATCGGCGAGGGTGCCGGTCCCAACGCCGTCAACCGCGAAAACGCGCGGCGGCGGATCGTTATCCGTTGCAACACGCAAGATCGAGACTTGGCCGGAGCCGTGGCCGAAATCCAGCAGCGCGTCGCCCAGCGTGTGAAACTTCCGGAAGGCTACTTTCCGGAATACGGCGGACAGTTTGAGAGTCAGCAACGGGCGACGACCTTGATCGCCGTTCTGGCCGGAATATCAGTTGTCGGCATGTTCGTCGTCCTCATGATTCTTTATCCCTCGATCCGCGTGGTACTCCAGATTCTCAATGCGTTGCCGACGGCGTTTATCGGCGGCGTGCTGGCGCTGGTGCTCACGGGACAATCGTTGACGGTAGCGAGTCTCGTCGGCTTCATTTCGCTCGGCGGCATCGCCGTCCGCAATGGCATTTTGCTGGTGACGCATTACTTCCACTTGATGAAGGAGGAGGGAGAAGACTTCACGCAGCAGATGGTATTGCGCGGCAGTTTGGAACGACTCGCACCGGTGCTGATGACCGCCCTGACGGCCGGCATCGGACTGGTGCCGCTGGTGATCGGCGGTCAGGAGCCGGGGCGCGAGATTCTGTATCCGGTGGCGACCGTCATCTTGGGTGGATTGATAACTTCGACATTCTGCGAGTTCCTGATCCATCCCGGATTGTTCTGGAAGTTCAGCGGCAAGGATGCCTTGAAACTGGCTCGTCTCGACGAGTCGGAGGAAGGCCCGATGGCCGATTAACCCGTTTGTCCGTTCAAGAGTGAACCCCCATTTTTACTTGGAGGAATTTGACATGAAGATCGCGTTCGTTCCGCTGGCCGGCTCGACTATGTTGACCGTTTCGTTTGTCCTGGGCTGCGGCGGAGACAGTAAGCCCTTTGGCACCACGGGCACGCCGCCGACTCCGTCATCCACGGCGGCGCCCAAGCACGCCGCACATGGCACCGGTCCCCACGAAGGTGCAGTCGCCGATTGGGGCGGCGGCAAATACCACGTCGAGTTCACCGTCGATCACGACAAGCAAGAAGCGACGGTGTACGTCTTGGGAAGCGACGAGAAGACCGCCGCCCCGATCAAGGCGAAGGACGGCAAACTGTTGCTTTCGATCGCACAGCCCGCGTTTCAGGTTGAGTTGATCGCCGCACCGGAAGCAGGCGAGTCGGGCGGCGTTGCTTCCAAGTACGTAGGCAAGCATGAGAAACTCGGCATCGTCCAAGAGTTCGCCGGCAGTATCAGCGGCGAAGCCGAAGGTACCCCCTACGTCGGTGAATTTAAGGAAGAACCGCACCCGTAACCGGCCGCATCATGATGCCGGGCGCTCCGTCGCTGGTGCGCGGCGGAGCAATCCGGCGGACGGCGGTCATTGATCAAACGAGGACGTTTCGGAAAGGAGTCCGATATGACATGGCATAACAGTCTCAAATTGATTCCCGATGCGGCGGTCGGAACCGACTCCGGCGGACGGATACTGGGTGCGGCGATGACGTGGACGCTTCTCGTCGTCTGTTTACTCGGCCCCGTAGATGCCGTCTGCGCACAGGAAACGCTTGGCTCGCAAGAGTTCACGTTTAGTCAACGCGCCGACGCGCCTTTACCGGCAGCGGAGCTTCTATTGCGACCCGTTCCCGATGAACGTCTGGCCTTGGCGGACCTGGAAAAGATGGCGTTGGTCGGGAATCCGTCACTAGCTCGCATGGGAGCGCGGGTCGGGGCGGCGCACGGCAATTGGATCCAGGTCGGACTGCCGGCAAATCCGCTCGTCGGATATTCGGGCCAACAGGTCGGCAGCAGCGGTTCGGCCGAACAGCACGGCGTCGTTCTGAATCAGGAAATCATTCGCGGCGGCAAGCTGCAATTGAATCGGGCCGTGGCCGCTCAGGACGTGGAACGCGCTCGGCAGGAATTGGCCGCGCAGCAGCAGCGCGTGCTCACTGACGTGCGAATCGCCTACTATCAGGTGCTTACAGCTCAACGTCAGATTGATTTAACGGACGAGTTGGTTCGAGTCGGAAAGCAGGCGCTGGATGCAGCGGACGCATTATTCAAGGCGAAGCAAGTGGGCCGTGCCGACGTGCTTCAAGCCCAATTGGAAATCGAAAACGCGAACATTTTGTCGCAGAACGCCCGCAACCGCCATGCGGCGAGTTGGCACGGCCTCGCGGCCGTCGTGGGGCAGCCGACGCTACCGCCGCAACCGTTGGCGGGAGACTTGCTCGGCCCACCGCAGGAGTTTGATTTTCAAGAAGTCGTCGTGCGCCTGCAAACTTCCAGCCCGGAAATCGCCGCAGCCATGTCCGCCATCGCCCACGCCCGCGCCGCCTGGGAACGGGCACGAGCCGAACCGCGACCGAACGTCTATCTGCAAGGGTTGGTCAATGTGGTCGACAACGGGATCGGCGGGCGTCCGGACGGCGCGATTGGCGTGGCCATGCCGATACCGGTTTTCAATCGGAATCAAGGCGCGATTCTCCAAGCACAGCACGAGATCGTCGCGTCGCAGCAGGCGCTGGCACAACTGGAACTGGACCTTCAACACCGTCTCGCGCCCACCTACGAACGCTATGCGAACGCCCGCAACCAGGTGGAGCGTTATCGCGTGACGATCCTGCCAGCGGCGTTGGAATCCTTGCAGTTGATGCGCCAATCCTACGGGGCCGGAGAAGTCAGTTTTGTCGCTTTGCTGACGATACAGCGCACCTACTCGCAGACGAATCTTAATTACTTCGAAGCGCTACGCGAGCTACGGACCAGCGAAGCGGAAATCGGCGGCTTACTCTTATCCGGCAGTTTGCAAAACCGTAATTGATGCGCCTCACCCATGAATGCACATGCTTGTAAATCGGCGTAATATCACCTCACGAATGAATTCCATGCAGCCCACTCTTACCGGCGAAACAATAGCTTGGAACCAACTGATGACTCGCGATCGACGCATCGAGATCGCGCGAATTCTCGTTACGGCGGTCGTGATCGGTCTGTATTGGCGTGAGCTATTGCCCGTCTGGTGTTTGTGGGGAGCGGTCGCCATCGGAATTTATCCGCTGCTCAAGTCCGGAATAAATGACCTCCTGAAAGTCCGGAAAATCGGCACGGAGATTTTCGTGACAATCGCAACCTTGATCGCCCTGTTTGGAGGAGAGGCGATTGCAGGAGCGGTGCTGATGGTCATCATTCTGATTGCCGAATTTATTGCGGAGTTGAACACCGATCGTGCACGAGCTTCCATTCGAGGATTGATCGGAGCGGTACCGCAAACCGCCCTCGTGCGCCGCGATGGCGGCGAAAAGACGGTCCCAATCGAACAGTTGCGGATCGGCGACGTGGTCTTGGTCAAGGCCGGCGAAAAAATTCCGGTCGACGGACGAATCGTCCGCGGCAATGGATCGGTAAACGAAGCGCCGATCACCGGCGAGAGTCTTCCGCGAGACAAGGAGTCCGGCGGCGACATCTTCGCCGGAACCGTGCTGGAATCGGGTGCCTTGGACATCGAAACGCTGAAGGTCGGCGCGGATACGACGTTTGCGAGAATCGTGAAGCTGGTCGAGGAGGCCGAAGAGTCTCAAGCGCCGGTGCAGAAATTAGCGGATCGGGTCGCGGGGTGGTTGATTCCCGTCGTGTTCGTCTTTCTGGTGTGCGTATTTCTGGCAACTCGCAACGTGCGCATGATTGTCACCTTGATGATTTTCACTTCGCCGGCGGAACTGGGGTTGGCGACACCGATGGTCATGATCGCGGCCATTGCGAGGGCAGCGCGCAATGGCATTTTGATTAAAGGGGGGGCGTACCTGGAGACTTTAGCCAAAGTCGATACGATCGTCTTTGACAAGACGGGAACGCTGACAATCGGCGAGCCGCGAGTGAAGGGCGTTACCGTGCTTCGCGACACCATGGACGAGCGCGAGTTGATCCGCCTCGCTGCGGCGGCGGATCGGCGGTCGGCGCACCCGCTCGCTAAAGCCGTGCTCGAATATGCCGCTATGAACGGTGTGAATTACCCCGAGCCGGAGAATTTTGAGTCTGTGAGCGGCAAGGGTGTAAAAGCTCAGGTCGAGGGCAAAACCATTCTCGTCGGAAACGAGGCGCTACTGAACTGCGACGGAATTGAAGTGCCAAAAGAGCAGGAGGAGCGAGTGGGAATGACTGCCGTGTTCGTGGTCGTCGATAACCGGCTCGTTGGAATTCTGTACTTAGCGGATGAAGTGCGGCCGGGAACTCGTGAAATTATCGCGCAGTTGCGAGCCTCTGGGATTCGCAATATCGCCATGCTCACCGGGGATAACCAGACGACCGCCAAGGCTGTGGCGGATCAGATCGATGTGGACGAAGTCTTCGCGGAATTGCTTCCAGAGGCGAAAGTCGAAGCAATTCGCAAGTTACAACGATTAGGGCATCAGGTCGCCATGATCGGCGACGGCGTCAACGACGCTCCGGCCTTGGCTGCTGCCGACGTTGGAATCGCAATGGGTGTGGGAGGTACGCAGGCGGCGTTGGAGGCCGCCGATATCGCGTTGATGACCGACGACTTGTCAAAGATCGTGCTGGGCCGCACGATCGCCCGACGAGCTTATCGCACGATCAAGGAAAACCTAATCGTCGGCGTCGGCGTGGTCCACGTGCTCGGTATCACTGCGGCACTGCTCGGTTGGATCGGCCCGATTCAGGCCGCAGTCCTTCATCTTGGACCTGACGTGCTGGTGTTTCTCAATTCGGTGAAGTTACTGCGCGTGAAATTGAATTGACAAATTGAAAAAGAGTTCACCGGCTCGTCGAATTGGCTGCCGGAACCTGCTACTGTTGCGACATTCGTGTAACGCCTGCTCTGTAAAAGGTGCTTGACTATCATGTGGATCGGCCGCCGGGCCAACTCATGCCCTGGCCGTCGATGTCGGAGCTGAGGTGGTTTTGATCGACATCCGTCGTACCATAAGGTGGTGGGGTGGTGGAACGACATGGCAAGACACGAAATGGCGTATTTTATCGCGTACTCTGATACCAACGTGCCAGGCGAAAAGGTGAAACACCGGCGAAATAAGCACTAAGAATCATCACGTTGCGCCAGGTCGTCTTTACCACGCCAAGCCGCTGCCAACGTCTTGCGGATGTGACGACAGTGGCCGAGGCTATCACGATGCGGCCGTAATAGCGCAAACGGCGGATGAATTCGACATCCTCCAAAATCGGCATTTCGTGGAAGCCACCGACTTGGCGGAATACCTCTTGGGAAACAAAGTAGGCTTGGTCGCCAAATGGAAGATCTAGCCATCGCGACCGCATATTGGCTCCCCATTCGACACAGCGCATGGCGCGGCTCGAACCGTCGATTTTAAGTCGAAATGCCCCCGCGGCAATGCCAGGTTGTAGGAGTATTTCTCGGACATGCTTATCGAAATCATCAGGCAACCGCGTGTCAGCATGCAAAAACACGAGCATTTCGCCGGACGCCTGCGCAGCTCCGGCGTTCATTTGCCGCCCTCTTCCCGGTGCAGAGCATGCTACTCTTGCCCCGTATCGTTGCGCCACGCCGCATGTGTCGTCGATACTGCCGCCGTCGGCGACAATGACCTCGACGTCAGCCAGAGTGACGAGTGGCGTGAGTGTCGCTGGCAGATTATCTGCTTCGTTTAGTGCGGGAATGACAACCGTGATTAGCGTTCTGCCGGAGTGGTTGGCGTTACGTCGATTGACCTCTTTCCAAACCGGCAAATCCTCGATTCGATCAAGGTCGGATAACGAATCCAAGATTGCTACGGAGTACCCGCGTGCGCAGGCAATCCGTTGCGTTTGAACAAGTAAACTCGACTTGCCCCAGTAAATCCCGGTGAAAATTGAGGGCGC
>JAEUIL010000012.1 GCA_016794255.1 Planctomycetaceae bacterium
GACTCGAGACGGTCAGCTACGAAGTCGAGCCCGACGAACGGGTGACGTCGTTTCTGCTCGTGCCTGATGGCGCGAGCAAGTCGCGTCCCGCCCCGGGAATCTGCGTCTGGCACCAACATGCGGGCCAATACGACAACGGCAAGTACGAACCGGCCGGGTTGCGTGGTTCAGCAATGCATCACACCGGCGTGGCGCTGGCGCGCGAAGGTTATGTCGTGCTGTGTCCCGACACGCTCGGGTTCGCCGATCGGGTGCCGACCCAAAAGCTCAAGGGGGGCAATCTCGAACGCTGGTTGTTTCTCAAGTATGTGGTCAACGGCAAGTCGCTCGCCTGGAAAAACATTCTCGACATGCGCCGGGCCGTAGATTACCTCAGCTCGCGTGACGAAGTGCAGGCCGACCGACTTGGCTGCTATGGTCACTCGATGGGCTCGACGCACACGTGGATGGTGGGCCCGTGGGAGCCGCGTCTCCGGGCGCTCGTGGGCAACTGCTGTTTGCCGACTTATGCCGCCATTCATCGAACCGAGATATTGCACTGCTTTCCGAACTTCGTGCCGGGCATCTTTCAATACGGCGACACGCCCAACATCGCCGCGTTGATCGCGCCGCGCGCGTTGCATCTGAACTTTGGCGAGACCGACGCGGGGAGCCCGATCGAAGAGGTGCGACAGGGAATTGAGACGATTCGCCGCGCGTATCAAGCCGTCCACCAGGAAGAAAACTTCACGTACTTTATCGAGCCCGACACGGGCCACGTGCTTAGCGACGCCATGTGGCTTCGTGTGAAACGGCACTTTGAGAAGCACTTGCGCAGCGCGTAAGGGCGTGTATCAACCGGTCGCCTTGTTCACGCTCGCGCAATCAGCGTGGCTTGAGCGGCGTGATCGTCCCTTCCTCGGGACTGCTCGCGGTGGCGTAGAGTTTGCGTGGAATGCGGCCCGACAGATACGCCAGCCGGCCCGCCTCGGTGGCTGCCCGCATGGCGCGTGACATGCCGAGCGGATCTCGCGCATGGGCAATTGCCGAGTTCAACAGCACGCCGTCAACACCCAACTCGAAGGCCTGCGACACGTCGCTCGCGGTTCCGACGCCCGCATCGACAATCACCGGATAGTCGGGGTCGTCTTGCTTCAAGTACTCGAGACAGATGCGAATGTTGTTCGGATTCAAAATCCCCTGGCCCGAGCCGATCGGGCTGCCCGCGGGCATCACGCTCGTCGCCCCGGCCTCTTTCAAACGCCGCGCCGCGATCGGATCGTCGCTCGTGTAGCACAGCACTTGGAAACCATCGGCCACGAGTTGAGCCGTGGCCTCGATCGAAGCCACCGGGTCGGGGAGCAATGTCTTCGTATCGGCGAGGACTTCGAGTTTGACCCAATCGGCACCGGGATTGCCCAGCCCACTGAGAATTTCACGCCCCAATCGGGCGACGCGCACGGCATCCTCGGCGGTGAAACAACCGGCCGTGTTCGGAAGCAGCAGATATCGCTGCGGGTCGATGAAGTCGAGAATGTTGCGGCCCGAGCGATCGGTAAGCCGTTCACGTCGCACGGCGACCGTAATACAGTCGGCTCCGGACAGCTCCAATGCCTCGGCCATCTGCTCATAGCTGGCGTACTTGCCGGTCCCCACGATCAACCGACTTTGCAGAACATGCGATCCGACCCGTAGCGGCGTGTCGGCAGTGAGCGAGGAAGCGGGCATGGAAGGAAGTGTGGAATTCGGAGTGAGGAGTGCGGAGTTAAGAAGCGAAGTAGAAACTCGGGTGAGGCGCAGGATTCATTTCGACGAGCGGAACACGATCGCGAGAAATTTTACTCGTCACTCCGCACTCCGAGTTCCGCACTTCCGCTCACCCGCCACCGACGAGCGTGACAATCTCCACTCGATCACCGGCGCTCAACAGGTGCTGAGCATGTTGAGCCCGGGGAACGAGTTGTAGATTTACCTCCACAGCCACATGCGAACTGCGCAGCTTGAGCACGTCGAGCAATTGTGCCACGGTCGTTGCGGCGGGCAACTCGCGCGGCTCGTCGTTGACCGTGATCGAAGGCATTTCAGTGACTGTTGAACCTCAGAGATTCGTGCTCAAACCACGCCCAGCTTACGGAGCCGTAGCACGGAACGGAGCGACGACCAACGGCTCGAGCGAAATCTGCTGGGGCTTGGCATTCGCTTGATTCCAAGCGGTGTTGTACGGAATCGCGTACACGGCCAAGTTGCCACTCGTGAGTTCGGCAACGTAAATCAGCGAGTCGGCATACTGTACCGGACCGCGAGCACTGATGTGTGACGTGCCGGTCACGATCACGAACTTTGGCGACTTGCCTTGTTCGACCTTGAGATGCTGCGCGCAATTGGCGGTGTAGCCCAAGTTGAACTGACGAGTCGTTGCGTTCAAAACCGTACCGCGGAGTTCGCCGGTGAGGAAGTCGAGCGTGAACACACCTTCGATGCCGCCGCCCAACTCGCACGTGCAAATCGCGAGCGTGTCTTGACGATCGGTCGCAACGGCATGCAGCGGTTTAACCGGCGAAAAGCTCGAAATGCACAACCCCAACACCACACCGGCGCAGAGCCATAGCAACCGATGACCGCGAAATCTTTCCGACATGCGACGTTCCTCCGGGCAAAAGTTTACAGAGCGAATGTTCCCGCAACCGCACCGGTCGCCGGGAGAGAGAAGAGGCCGTCAAGGCCGCTGGTGAGGCATGACCTTGACTCGGCATCATCGTAACGCTCGGCGAGAATCGATGCCAGTATCTAGCGTTTCTCGCCCAGATTCGACGACGGCCGCAGCGGGAGTTTTTCGGTCTGTCAGGCACCGAGTCGAGCCGCTGCCACGCCCTTGCGGCGGGCTCGAAGCTGGCCCGCCGGTGTGCTACGATAACGCTGCTCAATTTGTTCCCCCTACCTCGGCACGCTCATCATGTCGCACGCTCCTTCTCGACCCGGCGGTCCACCCTCGCACGGCGCCGCCCCTTCGACCGAAGTTTCTATCTGTCTGCCCAATGGTTGGCACTGCACGCACTCGTATTACCGGTTCAATCGAGCGGCCCTCAAGCAGTTGAGTCCGGCCGAGATTGCCGATGGCAAAGCCCAATTGATCGCGGCGCTCGACCCGAACGGGGCCGACATGCCGAAGCGATTGCAGACATCGATCGTCAGCGGGCATCGCGCCGATTTCGGCTTGATGATTCTCGATCCCGACCCGTTGCGCGTCGACTCGGTGCATCAGCGGCTGATGGCGTCGGCGTTGGGCCCTGCGATCGAACCGACATACTCGTTCGTGTCGATCACCGAGGTGTCCGAGTACGTTCCCTCGGTCGAACAATACGGTCAGCGGTTGGTCGAAGAGGGGGAAACAGCCGGCAGTCCCGCGTACTTGGCCAAGCTGAAGGCGTATGAGTCGCGCGAAGTGATGATGCGTCAGCAGCGGTTGTTCCCGGACTTTCCGGCGTGGCCGAGCACGTGCTTCTATCCGATGAACAAGAAGCGCGAAGAGTTCGAGAACTGGTTCGCGTTGCCGTTTGCCGAGCGTAACCGGTTGATGGCCGAGCATGGTCGCAGCGGTATGAAGTTCGGCGGCAAGGTGACGCAGTTGATCACCGTGGCCGTCGGCCTCGACGATTGGGAATGGGGAGTGACGTTGTGGGCCCGCAATCCCGAGTTCTTGAAAGAGATCGTCTACACGATGCGGTTCGACGAGGCGAGCGCTCGCTACGCCGAGTTTGGTCCGTTCTACACGAGCTACGTCAGCACGGCTGAGCAGATGTTGCAGCACTGCCGCGTGGGATCGTAACTCCACATTTAGCCCCAGGCAAATGCGCCTGGGGTGTAGGGCGAACGATCTGCCTTGGAATTCGCCGCGTGGCGATACGGTTAACTCCAATATACGCGAATTTGAACCGTTCCAGTCTGTTCATTGACTTTCAGTTCAGCGTACTGCGCACCTCCGCCAGGTTCGATGGAGTATGTCCGTACGAACCCCGATTTCGTCGGTTGAACACCAGCAGTTCCTGGAGACGTTTCAAGCCATGCGTTGATGTCACTCATGGGAGCGTTAAACCGCACGACAAATTCACGTGTAAAGATGCTTCCACGAATGTCGACGACCAAGTCCGTCGCCGAATCTGGAAATGGTGCCAATCGAGCCCATTTCCGTGTTGTGGAAAGTGCGCTTCGGTAATTGGCATATTGCCAACACATTGAGCCTAGCGTACATAGCAACGTAACCGCAGCGGTTGCCAAAAGCAGACGCCGAGACGTGCTAAGTGTTCTGCCCATGTTGTCATCTCGTTTGGCATGCACCATCATAGGGAGACTGACGTCTCCCGCTCGTTGGTCACACGCTATTTACCCGCCAAATACCGTTTGCCAATCTTCACGGCAACGGTACCCAGGGCGTAGTAGCCGACCGAGATCTGCGCGACGTGGGTGAGAATGTCGTAGGCTCGCCAACGATCCCAGCCGTAGTCGGTTTCCATCCAGAGCGCGAGATACGCCGAGGCCTGCGCGATCGAGCGTTCCATCGGACAGCCGCTCACGACCACCATGATCTCGTCGGGCGACTCGATCCGCGGACACGGAATGCGTTTCCCCTTCACGAGATGGACCGTGATTGTCGACTCGCTTGGCATCTCCAAGCCGGCCGCGCTCAGCTCGCCATGCCCCATGGCGGCGTGAGCGTCGCCGAGGTAGAGATATCCACCGGGCACATATACCGGCAGATGAATCGTGTTGCCCGGGCAGACTTCGATGATGTCCATGTTGCCGCCATGCGGGCCGGCAGGAAACGTCGTGGGGACGCCATTGTCTGGCGCCGTGCCGATGCAGCCGAGCATGGGCCGATAGGGAATGCGGACCGTGTCGCTCCAGTGAATCTCGCCGTCGACAATCGGGCAGACATGCGTGCCGTGCGGACACTCGGTCCCCAGCCACTCGGCCAACTGCTTGGGATCGCAGGTCCGCGTCGCACATTGGCCCAGCGACGGTTTGATTTCGTGAATGGTCACGGCGAGCGAATCGCCTGGCTCGGCTCCTTCGATCCAAATCGGGCCGGTCTGCGGGTTGCCATTGGGAATCTTCGACTTGTCGCGGCGATCGGCGTCGCTGCGGACTTGTCCGCTGAAGGCGTCCTCGGCCTCGACCACGATCGTCTCGCCCGATGCGATCCGCAAGCGGGGTTCATTGTGTCGGCTGAACTCGTAATACAACGGGCCCTTGGCAAGGCGTTTCACGGTGCTATTCCCGTTGGGGTCGCGTGGCTGAAAGCGAGGCATTGTCGAGTCGCCAAGCGCGAGATGCAAGCAGCGGCAATGTTAGTTTGCCCGCGAATAGATTCGACTTCTGGCCACACAGAGCAATATTTGGTCACGGAAGATTTAATTGGCTGACCAGTTTTTGAACAGTCGGCCAGGCCTGTTTTGACAATAAAGCATAACCCCATGTTATTAAACAACTTACACGCGACACCCGAACGAGCGGGTTGTGACATTTTGTCGAGGTATGTGGTTTGCTCCTAGTGGGCGAATCGTGTTGGCGATGGCTCGGCTAAGCGGTTAGCGCGGGCGGCTTTGGGCCGATGCGTTATCGCGGCCCAGTCATGCCTCAACAACTCG
>JAEUIL010000079.1 GCA_016794255.1 Planctomycetaceae bacterium
GCACAGGTGCGGTGGAGCGCTGCCTCGCGCGCGGCCGTTGCCTTGCCGCAAGGGCCGTATCTGGAAACCGCCGTCGAGCGCCTGACGGTCGTCGAGGGGCAAGACGCCGAGTTGCCGGTTCGACTTGTGGGGGACAATGTCGATGGCAAGTGGTCGTTGATCGCGTGCCATTCGACCAACGGCGTCGCGTTCGGGCTCGGCGTGCAACAGGAAGTCACGATTCGCGACGGCCAGGCGATCTTCCCGCTCTCGACCCAACGGCTGCCGGTGGGAACGCACAGCATTGTGGTCGCCCGGGCTTATCGCAGTGACATTCGCATCAACCTGCCGGGCCCGTGCACGCCGATCGTGCTGGTCGACGTGGTCCGCAAATCTGCTACAACAGCGGGCAAGTAAGTGGGATGATTCGTCGCAGGCGATCGCCCAGGTTGCGAACACTTTTCTGTTTTCGATCGTGAGACCCCGGCTGCATGCTTGCCGCACGAACTGCTACCTGGTGGACCATTCTTCGCATTTGCGTCGAAGAGCGACTCGTCTATCGCGGCGACTTCATGCTTGGCACGCTGATGCGGTTCCTGCCGATAGTCACGCAGGTCTTTTTGTGGGGAGCCGTGTTTGCGGCTCGTGGCGGCGATCAACTGGCTGGCTACACGTATCGCGAATTCATCGCGTACTACTTGCTGACGATGGTCAGCCGGGCCTTTTCCAGTATGCCCGGTCTCGCGTCGATGATCGCCCTCCAAATTCGCAACGGCGAAATTAAGAAGTACCTGATTCAGCCGATCGATATGCTCGGGTTTCTGCTGCTGAGCCGCGTGGCGCATAAACTCGTGTATTACGTCGTGGCACTGGTGCCGTTTGCGCTCGTATTTTACGTCTGCCGCGATTACTTCGACGGCTGGCCCGATACCGCCACGCTCGGCGCGGGCGTGCTGTCGCTCGTGATGGCGTTTCTGCTCGGCTTCTTTCTCGAAGCGTCGATCGGCATGATCGGCTTCTGGTTTCTCGAAGTCAGTTCGCTGCTGTTCATCTACATGCTGTTCAATTTCTTCTTCTCGGGGCACATGTTTCCGATCGATATGCTGCCGGGTTATTGGCGCACGTTGGTCGAGATCATCCCGTTACACTACCTCGCGTATTTTCCGGCGGCCGTGTTTCTCGGCAAGATTCACGGCGACGCTCTGACGATCGGCCTGTGCGTGCAGGCCGCGTGGGTCGTGTTCTTTATCGTGCTCAGCCGCGTAATGTTCAACCTCGGCGTGCGACGCTACGCGGGCTACGGCGGTTGATGGGGGAGCACACCGCAATTACTTCTCCGCTTGCGGCTTGTCGTTGAACAACACGGCGAACAACACCATCACCACACCGGCAAACGCGGCGGGCACGAGCCAGAAGGGCTGCCAGTCGACACTGTCCCCTTGAGCGAAACGCTGCTGCATCAGACCCGAGAACTCGGCACCAATAAAGCTGCCGAGACCGAGGGTCACGAAGGCGATGAACCCCTGAGCGGCGCCGCGGATCTTGTTGTCGGCTTCACGGTCGACGTAGATCTGTCCGGTCACGAAGAAGAAGTCGTAGCAGATGCCGTGCAGCAAAATGCCGCCGTAGAGCATCCACATCGACGTCTCGGGGCGGCCAAACGCGAACAGCACGTATCGCACGGCCCAGGCCAACATGCCGAACAGCAGCATTTTCTTGACCCCCAGCCGGGCAAAGAACAACGGCATCAGCAGCATGAACACGACTTCCGACATCTGGCCATACGACATCTTGGCAGCCGCATTGGGAACGTCAACCTTGTTGAGGAAGAAGTTCGTGTAGTTGTAGTAGAACTGCAACGGAATCGCGATTAGGAACGAGCCCACGACAAACACTGCGAACGGCCAACGCTTCATCAACTGCAGCGCGTCGATGCCGAGAATGGCTCGTACAGTGACTTGCCCCGTCGGGTTGCTCGGCGGCGTGTGCGGCAGCACCAAGCAGAACAACGCCAACAGCACCTGCGACGCTGCGGCGATGACCATTGGCACGCTGGTTCCCTCGATGCCGGTCATGCCCGGTACCACCTCGGCACTACCGCCGAGCGGAATGCCCATGAACTCACGGACCACCAACGAATACTTTCCGTCGAGTGTCTGGATATAGCCGACCAGATTGCCCGCCACGATCCAACCGAGCGTACCAAGCACGCGAATGCCCGGGAACTGTCGGCCCGGATCGGTCAGATGGTGAAACGACAACGAGTTGGTGAGGGCCAACGTCGGCATGTAACACAAGAAGAACGTGATCAGCGTACCGTAGAACACCGTCTGGCTTTGCACGGTCGAGGCATAGTACAACACGCCCGCCCCCAGCAGATGGAGCACGGCCAAGATGCGTTCGGTCGAGAAATAGCGGTCGGCAATCATGCCCACGAAGAACGGTGCGATCATGCCCGCGATCGCTGCCGAGCCGTAAGCGCGACCAATAAAGCCGGGTGCGAAAATCTTGCCGTCGCCCGTGTTGCTGCCGATATAGGTGCCGAGCGTCACGAACCACGCGCCCCAGGCAAAGTATTGCAGGAACATCATCACCGACAGGCGCAGTCGGATCGACGGGTCGAGTGGCAGATGTTCAGACGATGCGGCGGGAGCGTGCGACATGATGCGGGAGCCTGCGGCCTGCGGAGTTTTGGGGCGGAACGAAAAGCCAGCATTCTAAGCCCCCACGCCGGGGCGTTGAACTAGCGCCAGGGGCAAATGCCAACACTTTTTTCCCGCTGCCAACCGCGCAGCCCGACAAGACCGCGCCACCCGTCCGACGCGAGTCCACCGCGGCTCATCACGTTACCCGTGGGCGAGCTGCTCCCAAACGAGCCGGTAGTAATTCATGACCCGTACGGGATCGGTCGTCTTGGCACCTTCTTCAAGCAGCGTCCAGCCGGTGAACTTGGCTTGCCGCAGCATGCCGAACAGCTGCTTCCAGGGATACGTCGAGATCAAGTCGTGAATGTGGATCGTGCCAAGACGATCTTTGACCAGATTGAAGTTGTACTCCAACCCTTTGCCGTCGAGGTCCACGGGGTTACAGTTCCAGCACGTCTTGACGCCCGGGTGATTGCCGATGTCCATGATCCGCTTGAACACGGGCAACTCTTGCGTCCCCTTACCATGAACTTCGACGCGAATCTCGACACCGTACCCCTCACCGTAAGCGGCGACCTCGTTGAGCGCCTTGCCGATTTGCTCGACGGTCTTTTCAACCGGCACGTCGGCCGGCAGCCCGTTGGGACGCACCTTCACGCCGCTGCCGCCGCAATCGTGACACAGTTGAATATAGGCCTTCGTCTCTTCGATCTGCTTCTTGAGCACCGCGGGATCAGACGAGTGATACTCGCACGCCGAACCGACACCGACAAACGTCAGGCCGGCATCGCTGAACCGCTTGGCGACATCGCGTCGCTCGGCAGTCGAGAGCGTCAACTCGACGCCATGTTTGTGGCCCGTGCGGAGCTCGACCCCGCCGAAGCCGGTGAGCTGAAGATTCTTGAGGACCGTGGGGAGGTCCCAATCGGCGCCCCACATGTAAGTGACGAGTCCGAGTTTCATGGCGGGAAGGGAGGGTAAAAAGGTGAGTAAGTTAGTAGGTGAGTAGGTAACTCGCTTGCGGTTTCGCGCCGATAACACAGACGCGCAACACCGTCTACGGCGCGGGCAAATCCGAGACGCTACGAAGCACGACGCCGTGATTGTTGATCTGCATACCGCCGACGCCGACGCCTAGGATACCCTCCAACTCTTGGTCGGTGGGAAAGATTTTCTCCAAGGCTTTGATCAGCTCAGCCTGAGCATCGGGCACACCTCCCGCCGCGGCGGTCGTCATAAGCGAGCGGAACTGGCCAATGACTTTGGTGTAGCGAGCACCGTCGAGCACCTGATAAGCCATGCTCGGCTCGGGGGGCAGTAACTCGTGGGCGCGTCGGGCCACGTCGCTGGAGTTGAACGCCGCGTCGCCCGCCAGCGGGTTGCGGAGCGCGGTCAAGGTGCTCTCCAAGACGCCGTCTCCCATGCCCACGATTAGATAACCGCGTCCGAGGAACAC
>JAEUIL010000081.1 GCA_016794255.1 Planctomycetaceae bacterium
TAACTTGCCAATCCTTCGAGGAAGCCTTCGAGCTGGGTTGCCCGCACCGGGTGCTGCAACTTTCGCACGGCTTTGGCCTCGATTTGCCGGACACGTTCGCGAGTGACCTTAAAGATACGCCCAACCTCTTCCAAGGTATAGGTGTAGCCGTCGCCCAAACCGTAGCGCAGGCGGATAATTTCCCGCTCGCGATAGGTGAGCGTCTTCAGCAAGGCTTCGATTTTCTCGCGGAGCATCCCCTGCGAGGCCGAGCTGAGCGGACTGGCAGTCCCTTGATCCTCGATGAACTCGCCAAACGCCGTGTCTTCGCTCTCGCCCACCGGACGATCGAGACTGACCGGATGGCGACCGATGTTGAGCACGCGGCGAGTTTCCTCGACGGTCAAATCAGCGGCGATGGCGGTCTCTTCGGTCGTCGGCTCGCGGCCCAACTCTTGTTGCAGCCGCTTGGCGACATTGCGCAACTTGGAGAGGACATCGATCATGTGGACCGGGATGCGAATCGTTCGTGCCTGATCGGCGATCGAACGTGTGATCGCTTGCCGGATCCACCACGTGGCGTAGGTCGAGAACTTGAAGCCGCGACGATACTCGTACTTGTCCACGGCCCGCATCAGACCGGTGTTCCCCTCTTGGATCAGGTCCAAGAAGCTGAGACCCCGGTTGCGATACTTCTTGGCAATCGAGACGACCAACCGCAGGTTGCCGCCCGAGAGCTCGCGCTTGGCCAGTTCGTACTCGCGGTACTGCGTCTTGAGACGCTCGCACCGACGACGCAGACTGCCCGGCGTTTCAAGCGTGCGGGTCATGCAATCGCGCAACTCACGGCGATAGTTCGCACGTTCGTCCTTGTTGACCACCACACCCTCGGCCGCGGCGGCGTCGAGTTCGGTGATCTTGCGTTGCAGATAGTCCATCCGGCCCGACAGCTCGCTGAGTTGTTTCATCAGCGGATGCACGCGGCGGGTGCGCAGGCTTAGTTCTTCGACCAACACCAGCGACTTCTGGCGGCGAGCCAAGAACCGCTTTTGAGCGGCCTGACGCACCTCGGCCGACGCTTTGCGATCGATGATCGTGCGGAAGTCGACGCGATTCGACTCCATCAACTGCTCAAGCGTCTTCAGATTGTGCGGCATGCGCGCCGTGATCTGCTCCTTGGTCAACTGCTCGGTCAGCGACACTTTGATCGTGCGGTCAAACGGCAGAATGCCGTGGTGCACTTTCATCAGGGTCTCGACCGTGGCAGCCATGGCCAAGTCGCAGGCGAGCAGCGTGCGCCGGAACCGACGCCGCGTCGTCTCGATCCGCTTGGCGAGGTTGATCTCTTGCTCACGGGTGAGCAGCGGGATCTCGGCCATTTGGGTCAGATACATCCGCACCGGGTCGTCGCTCCAGCGACCACCGTCGTCGAGACTGGTACGCGGCGTTTCGGCCGGCGCTTCGTCGTCGGGAATTTGCATCGCCCCGCGACCACTGTCGACGTCGCCGTCGGAGTCGCCGATGTGATGAGCCCGGAAGTCGGGCTCGGGCGGTTCGTTAACGAGTTCGATCCCGTGCTCCTCAAGATGAGCGAGCAAGGCGTCGAGCTTGTCGGCCTGAACGGCATCTTCGGGCAGAGTCTCATTGACCTGATCGAACGTCAGGTATCCTTGGGTTTTACCCGTCTCAATGAGATCCTGCATTTCCTTATCGGAGAATTCCACCGCTGTTCCTCCGGCGCTGTGATAGCGCGCTCTGTGACGAAACCGATTATGAACTCGAAATGCTAGCTAGGCAAGAATTTGCCCAGCCACTTTCGAGAACATTGGTCGAGGCCTTTAGCCATCCGTGGCTGAAGTAGCTCCTCGACCGCTTCGTTTTCGTTGAACCAGCTGTTGGAGCGAAGCCAAGTCGGTGCCGCTGGGTCGATTCGCGGGCGAACCGAATGCGTGGGGCGTTGACTCGGCCTGCTGCTCGTGAAACCAGTCCAACAAATCACGAAGTTCTCTTTCCGCGTTCTGGCGATTGATGGCTCGGTGCTCTTCGTCCAATTCGACCAACAGCGTCTTCATCGCCGGGTCGTCGAATTCGAGCATCAATCGTTCAAACGTCGGCGCCACACCGGCTTCCGTCAATTGACGAAACATCGCGAACAACTCGCGACGCCGGGGGCAGTAAATCTGGGACACGTCGATCTGATCGAGCACGCTCGGCACCAACTCGGGCCAAGCCAGCAGGATCTCGATCAACCACCGCTCGGCTTTCTCGCGGCGCGGCATGATCACACGCGGCGGCGGAGCCAACGGTAGTCCGTGTTCGATGTCTTCTTCCGCCGCATCGTGGAGCGCGGCGTTGGGATCGATCGTCGCCGCACGCACGGGTTGCGGATACGAGCGGGGCGCTTGTCCGCGACGCAAATCGAGCAACCGGCGACGCAACGACTCTTCGCTCAAGCCGGCTTTGCGACCCAAGCGATTGAGAATCTGTTCCTCTTTCAGTCGCGCGGCACTCGACATCTCGTTGCCGCCGGGCGCTTTGGCGAGCGTGGCCAGGATTTGCTCGACCGCACGCTGCACGGCGTGAATGCTGCTCTCGCCGTCGAGATTCTCGGTTACGCAACGGAACTTGTGTTCGAGTGCGTCGACTGCCGTGCCGAGCGCGGCCTGGAAAGCCTCGGCCCCGCGTTCGAGCAAGAACTCGGCCGGGTCGAGATCGTCGGGCAGCGTGAGGAGCCGCATGTCCAAATCGGCCGCCACGAACAGTTCGAGCACTTCGTCGGCCCGTTTGCGACCCGCCTCGTCGCCGTCGAGCACAAGGATCACCTGATCGACAAACCGGCGGAGCAGCTTGATGTGCCGCTCGCCCAAGGCCGTGCCGAGCACTGCGACCGCGTTGCGAAAGCCAAACTGATGGGCCGTCAGCACGTCAGTATAGCCTTCCATGACCATTGCCACACGCGACTTGGCCATCGCGTCCTTGGCCTGATCGAGGCCGTAGACCAGCGAACTTTTGCTAAACAGCGGCGTCTCGGGACTGTTGATGTATTTGGCTGCGTTGGCGTCGGTGCTGCCGGGCAGAATGCGTCCGCCGAGCGCTACCGGTCGGGCCTGGGCGTCGCGAATCGAGAACAGCACGCGCCCCTTGAAACGGTCGTAAAAGCCGTGGCCCGAGCGACGTTCGCCGACGACACCCACTTCGCTGAGCATTTGCGGCGTGTACCGTGTCCCCCGGGCTTGTTCGACAATCCACTCCCAGCGATCCGGCGCGGCACCCAAGTGCCACTGGTTAATCGTCTCGGGCGTGATGCTTCGTTCTTCGAGATAACGGCGGGCCGGCTCGGCGTCGGGCGAGCGAAGCAGGTAATCGTGATATTGCTGCTCGACCCAAGCCATCGCTTGAAAGAGCATCCGCTTTTGCTCGGCGGCATCGGCCGACTCACCGGGTCGCGCGGCGAGTTTGATGCCAGCGCGATCGGCCAGCATCTGCAACGCCTCGGGAAACGTGACGTTCTCGTGCTTCATCAGGAAGCTGAACACATCGCCGCCGATGTTGCAGACCCAGCAGCGGAAGATTTGCCGCTCTTGGTTGACCGTCAGACTCGGCTTGCTGTCGTCGTGCCAAGGGCAGAGTGCCTTGTACATGCGACCTTCGCGGCGCAGTGGTAGATATTCCCCCACGAGATCGACGATGTCGATCGCTTGGCGGACCATTTCCTTGGCGTCGGTCGACAAACCTGACGACACAGACAATATCCTGAGCAGAGTGCGGAACCGCGACCGGACGCCCCATCCTTGGGTTGACTAGGCTTCATCCATGAAGCCCGTCAGCGAACGAGGTTTGCGAGCAAGATGGGCTACAAACGACGTTCATGACGTACGGACAAACGACGGATTGTAAGCCTTGCCCCGAGATGGGTCAACGTCGCGACAGCCAGTCGCTGCGCCACAAAGAGTGATAGCGCAAGCAGTTATATCATTCGGATGATAGCGGAGAGGGAAGTGGAAGAGGGGTGAGTTAGTGTGGGGGAGCGTTCGTGGTGCTTGGTTCTTAGTGCTTAGTGCTTAGTGCTTGGTTGAGCGCGAGATCGCGTTGCGTAGAACTCTCGCAGCTCGCTTGCGGTTTCGCGCCGACACCTACTCACTTACTCACCTACCCTCAATTCTCCATCACTTCCGCCTCTTTATTCTTCGCCAACTCGCTGACCTTATTCTCGTACGTCTTGGTCAACTCTTGCACGTCTTCCTTGGCCTTCTTCGAATCGTCTTCGGTCAGGTCGCCATCGTCCTCGGCTTGCTCGGCCGCTTTGTTGCCGTCGCGGCGAACGTTGCGGATCGCGACCTTGGCTTCTTCGCTCAACTCTTTGATCCGCGCGACGAGCTTGCGACGCATCTCGGTCGACAGCGGCGGCACCATCAGCCGCAACAGCTTGCCGTCGTTGAGCGGGTTGAACCCCAGGCCGCTGGCTTGGATTGCTTTCTCAATGTCCTTGAGCGTCGTCGGGTCGAACGGACGAATCACGATCTGATTCGGCTCGGGCGCCCCGACGCTGGCGAGCTGCTTGATCGGCGTCGGTGCACCGTAGACTTCGACGCGGAGCGAATCGACCAAGCCCGGATTGGCTCGACCGGTGCGAATGCCCGACAGCGCGTGCTTGAGCACGTCGACCGCTTTTTCCATCCGTTCTTCAACGTCGAGCAAAATTTCTTCCGCGGACATGTTCACTTCCTCACAGATACTCAAAAAGTAGCAATTTGTCGATTAGGGTCAGTCAACCGACCGCGATTTGAACCCTTACATCACCGGCACGCCCACGCCGCTCGAGATCATCGTTCCCAACCGCTCGCCCGAGACGACACGCTCAATGTTCCCTTGCTTGCGATAGTTGAACACCAAGATCGGCAGATCGTGTTCCATGCACTGCGTGACGGCGGTTTGATCCATCACACGCAAATTCTGTTCGCGAATCTGCCGATAGGTCAGCTCCGAGTAGAGCATCGCGTGCGGGTTCTTCTCGGGATCGTCGCTGTAGACGCCGTCGACCTTCGTCGCTTTGAGCAGGATATCGGCGTCGAGTTCGAGCGCTCGTTGGGCCGCGGCGGTGTCGGTGGTCACGAACGGACTGCCCGTGCCGCAGGCGAGAATCACGATCCGTCCCTTTTCCAAATCGCGGGCGGCTTTGCGACGAATGTACGGCTCGGCCACGCCATCCATGCGAATTGCGGTGCTGAGTCGCGTTTCGCAACCGAGCGATTCGATGGCATCTTGCAGCGCCAGGCCGTTGATCACCGTGGCGAGCATGCCCATGTAGTGGGCCGTGGCCTCTTGAATGCACGAGCCTGTTTGGGTGAACTGCGAACCGCGGAGGATGTTGCCACCGCCGATGACAACCGCGATTTGCACGCCCGTCTGGGCCGCTCGGTAGGTCTGCCGGGCAATATGCAGCACGGCGTCGATGGCGATGCCACGCTCGCCGGCATGGCAAAAGCTTTCGCCCGAGAGTTTAAGCACTACGCGGCGAAACCGGTTCCGCCCGGCGTTAGCATCGTCCGACATTCGAGATCGCTCCGCAAAAACCGAGGTGGGGGGTGCTCCGGGCTCGATTCTACACGAGTGTCCGCCGGTCGTCACGACCCAACGGAAGAACCGTGACGGCGCGAAACCGCAAGCGAAGGGCAGACGGCACACGGGTGGATCATCCAGCCACGCGCTGGCGCGTGCCCAACGCTAGAGCCAAGCGTCGCGGGCCAATCGCAGCACGTTCGCCGATTGGCCGTGGATTTGCGTCTCGCCGCTGAATTCAAAGCCGACTTTGCGAAACGCCTGGTACGACGCCTCGTTGTCACGCTTGATCTGGGCGATGATCGCACCCACGTCGTGCTCGAAGAAATAGCGTCGGCAGGCCAAGTGAATCAGCCGAGTGCCACGCTGCTGGCCCCGTTGGTCGGCGGCGATGTTCACCGAGACAATCGCCTCGTCCGCCTCGCGCTGGAATCGCACCGCGCCGAACGGCACCTGTTGCGCGTCACTCGCCAGATAGATCGTGCTTGGCGCGTCGGCCAACCGTTCGTGCAACCAGCGAGTATGCTCGTCGAGACTAATCGCCTCGCTGCGGAATGACGCCCGACGAGTCTCGGTGTCGTTGGCCCAAGTGAACAGTGTTTGCAGATCGTCGAGCGTCGCCGGTCGCAAGTGAATCGTCAGATCGCGAACGGCCCGAGCGATCCGTTTCACACCGTCGCCATCGATTAACTGCTGAGCGGTGGTGGCAAGTTGCTTGCGGCGCGACGGATCACGGGCCAACCGTTCGATGAGTTTCGTCAATCGTCCGTCGGCCAGTTCCTCGACGGTGCCAGCGAGTTCAATCGCCCCCAACTTGCCGAGCGCTCGCGCAGCCGCGGTCTGATTCTCGGCGGCGATCACGGCAATCGTCGGTACACCGAGACACGCCAACTCGGCCAAAGTCACGCCCGCGGTGCTGATCGCGAGGTCAGCTTGGTTCATCAACTCGGCGAGGTTTGCCGGATTGCGCGTGATGGTCCAGCGATGACGCGAGCCAGCCGGGATCAGCGATTCATCGGCGTCGTCCAGCGGCCCCACGACGACCGTCACGTCGAACGTCAAATCCCGCTGCGGGCCTGTCACGGTTTCGATCGCCGCAACGATCGACTCACGCACGCCGCCAGGATTACCGCCGCCCGTGGTCACGATCAATCGCGCGGCCAATTTCGGCACGTCGCGAAATTGCTGACGCACTTGCAGCACCTCGGGCGAGATGATCGCGTATTCGACACCAAGTGCCCGACGACCGACGGGCGAGCCGCGATAAATGAGCGATTCGGCTCCGGCGTGCGGATTCACGATCAAATCGGCGTGATAGTCGG
>JAEUIL010000128.1 GCA_016794255.1 Planctomycetaceae bacterium
TAAGTCCGCAGACTGGCAAAAACCTCGCCCGCGGCATAGCCCGGCAGCCCGCCGGTTGGCGACATGACAACGATCTCCCCGTGCACAAGTTCGGCTTTGCCCGGACCTGAAAACTGAGACAAATCAGCGATGGTGGCTGAAGTTTTGGTGTTCATGGCATCCGAGTTGGAGCGGCTCGCCCTTCAGTCACAGTCTATCATGCCGGAGACAGTACGTCAGCAGGTGTGACGGGCGGGTAGTGATACCGTTTGGGGACGTGTGCCATGTCCACGTCTTCGTGGACATGCGTTTTCCTCAGGAAACATGCCCACGCGGACGTGGGCATGGCACACGATTCGACCAAAGGGCATCACTATTGACGGGCGTCTGCAATTGCGAACCACGAACTGATAGACTATCAGCTTAACTACGGAATCTGCGAACTCTCACACATGCCCAAGGAATACCGACAAATCGAATGGGATCCGATGCTGGCTGACGATTGTCGACAGCTCATGCGTCTGGCCGTGCGTGAAGATCTCGATCGATTTTATGACTGGACCACCGTGGCGCTTGTCGACGATCGCGCCACCGGCCGCGCGGCGGTGGTCTCGCGCGGCTCGGGCGTCATTGCGGGACTCGCCGCGGCGCGGATCATTCTTGATGAATACGATCGTCGCCTGGAATGGGAGCCGCTCGTGCAGGACGGGGCGCGCGTGGAACGTGGCACGCGCATCGCCACGGTCTCTGGCCCCGCGCGCAGTCTGCTCTCAGCCGAGCGACCGTTGCTGAACCTGCTCGGACATCTGGCGGGCATTTCGACACTCACGGCTCAGTATGTCGCCGCGGTGGCCGGGACTCGCGCGCGGATTTACGACACGCGGAAGACCATGCCCGGCTGGCGACGATTGGAGAAGTACGCCGTTCGTTGCGGAGGCGGCTTCAACCATCGACTCGGACTCTTCGACGGCATCTTGATCAAGGACAATCACTTGGCCCTGGGGGCGTCGCTGGCCAATCGGGCTCGTTACTCACCGGCCGAGGCTGTGACCCGTGCGCGGCGGTTTCTCGCCGAGTTGCCCGAGGATGCGCGACCCGGCGAGCTGATGCTCGAAATCGAAGTCGACTCGCTCACGCAGTTGCGCGAGGTGTTGCCCGTGGGGCCGGATATCGTGCTGCTCGACAACATGCCGCCGCCAGTGCTCGCCGAGGCGGTCGCCATTCGCGATGGACTTGCGCCGCAAGTCGAGCTCGAAGCCTCGGGCGGGATCAATCTGCGCACCGTGGCCGCCGTCGCTGCAAGTGGCGTCGATCGGATCAGTGCCGGTGCCCTCACGCACTCAGCCGAGTGGTTCGACGTGGGGCTCGATTGGGAATAACCCTCGGCCGTGGCCGGTCCGCACGACGAACACCGCCCCTGGGCAGTTCGTTCAACGCCAAGTCAAAGAACTTGGGGGGGCGTTTGATCGTTGCTTGTCATGACGGGCCAAATCGGCGCGGTGGCGGTGCTTTTCGACCGGGGACCAAAACAGTTGCTTGCCATGCCACGATGAGGCACATTGATAGCCACCCCCAAGCGTCTATCGCGCCCCCAAATTACTTTCTTTGCGAGTCGCACTGCCATGTTTCGCACTGTTTGTCGGTTATCGCTGGCGTTGAGTTTACTCGTCGCCTCGTTGACATCGTTCGTCCTCGCGGCAGACGCCAAACGGCCCAACATCTTGTTCATTTACAGCGACGATCAACCGTACAAGACGCTCAGTTGCTATCCCGAGTCGCCGCGGTGGGTGCAGACGCCGAACATCGACCGGCTCGCGGCCAGCGGCGTGCGGTTCGAGCGCTCGTATCTCGGCTCGTGGTGCATGCCCAGCCGCGCAACGTTGCTCACCGGCTTGTTGCCGCACAGTGTCGAGTCGATGCGCATGTCAGGCACGTACCCCGGCAGCTCGTATGATCCGCAGCAATGCCGGTTCTGGCCGGCCGAGCTACGCAAGCACGGGTATCACACTGCGCAGATCGGCAAGTGGCACACGGGCGTCGACACCGGCTATGGTCGTGACTGGGATTGTCAAATCGTTTGGAATCGACCCGGTCATCCCGACAACGCTGGCAACTACTACAAGGATCAGATTCTCTCGTTCAACGGCAAGGAGCGCGAGGTCAAAGGTTATAGCACCGATAACTACACCGATTGGGCCGTCGAGTACATTCGCGGCGAACATCGCGATGCGAACAAGCCGTGGTATCTGTGGCTGTGCTACGGCGCGGTGCATGGTCCGACGACGCCCGCCGCTCGCCACAAGGGAACGTACAGCGGCAATCAAGCGCCCGTTCCCGCCGACATTTTCGGCCCCCGGCCCGACAAGCCGGCGTATCTCGAAATCACGCAAGCTTGGGCCCCCGGCCCCAACGGCGCGCCGATGATGTACAAGAAGAACAAGGCCAAGGTCAGCTTCGATACCGACAAGCCGGGGCTCGACTATCACGCCTGGGTGCAGCAGGTGAATGAATGTGCTCGCGGACTCGACGAGGGGGTGGGCCGCGTGTTGGCCGCGCTGCGCGAGTCGGGCCAGCTCGAAAACACGCTCGTGGTTTACACCGCCGACCAGGGATACGCTCTCGGCGAGCATGGCTTGAGCCAGAAGCAAGCGCCGTATGACGCGGCTTTCGCGTCGCCGTTGATCGTGTCTCGCGCCGGCTCGCTGCCCGCGGGCAAAGTGTGCCGCCACCCGGTCAACTCGGCCGATCTGGTCGCCACCTTTTGCGAAGTCACCGGCCTGAAATCGCCCTGGAAGTTGCACGGTCGCGATCTCTCGCCGCTGTTGGCTCAGCCGGAAATGAAGACGTGGCAGTCGCCGATGTTGATGGAGCACATGGGTCAGAAGTACGGCTCGGACACGCGAGTGATTCCCGAGGGGAAAGAGGCCACGGCTCAGAACGGCGTGCCACCTTGGGTGCTGATTCGCGATGGCAAGTACAAATACATTCGCACGTTGGTCGCGGGTGAGGTCGAGGAAATCTACGATCTCGACGCCGATCCCGAAGAGCTCGTCAATCTGGCGGTAAAGCCCGAGCACGGTGCGCTGCTGGCTTCGCTTCGTGAGAAGATGCTCGCCGAGTTGCGCCGCACCGACGCTCCGTTTATCGACGTCATGCCCAAGCCGCGGACGTTACCGTAGGCCGGCAACAAGCGCAGCGCTGTGCCGGCATGGCTCGTCGGATGATTCGCAATTGCGAACCAACTCCGCTGCTCGCCGGAACTGCGCGGACGGGTGCCGGTCTACTACGACGAGCGGTTTTACATCGCGCCCCAGAGCGACGCTTTCACCGCGTCAATCATCACGCGGCATAGCAGCCGAGGCGAACGACGTGCCTCGGCGAGACAGTACGGCAAGTACGCCGCACCGTAGGGAACGTACACTCGCACCGGCACGCCGAAGCGCTTGGCGACGCCGAGCGCACCCTGCCAACCGAGCCCGAACAGCACCTCGACATCGCACGATGTGCCCGCTTGAGTCAAGCGTTTTAAGCTTGCTTCGATGAGCGCCGCTTCGTGTGTGGCGATCGAAACGTGTCGAGCTCGACCGGCCAACGCGTCAACGACTTCCAAGTACCCGCGGCGACGGTCGCGCGTCGGATCGGCGGGATCGGCAAACTGACCTTTGACCACCCTCACAGGCAGCCGCTGAGCGACGACCCAATCGGCATCGGCGACACTCCGTCGCCAACGTCCCGGCAGCGTACAGCGCAGATGATCGTGATGTTCGTGCAGCTTGGCGAGCATTGCCCAGGTGCGATCGACCGAGTCGATGCCGAGCGCGTCGAAATGCACGCGACGCGAGATCGCCGCGGCCGAATCGACCACCTCGGCCACGCGACGTTCGCCATAGTCAAGCGCCGGCAGTTTGATCGAAAGATAACTGTCGAGCGGTGACGGCGCGAGAGCTGCGAGCGTATCGACATACCGCGCTAGCACATCGTCGGGCGATTCGCCAGGCGTATCCCAATAGCCCAACGTAGTAGGCAAGCCGCGCTCGGCGAGCCCCATCGCGGCCTCGATTGCTTCAAAAATCGTATCGCCGGCGATGTAGTTCCTCGCAGCCGTCTTGATCATCGGACGCACGATGGACGAAACGGCGCGACGAGCTTCCGTGACATAACTCATGTGGCACCCCGGTTGATCCAACGGCGAGCGGCAATCGCGACAGCATCGGCGATCAACGCCGCCGCGCTCGACAAGCTGGCCGGGTAAACTCGCACCGAGACCGTCTCGTGCTCCTGTTCGGTCCACACCCGAGTCCACGCCTCGCTCGTCCCCAAGAACTCGTAGCTGCTGAGCCCCGTCTCGACCGCATAGCGAATCGTGTCGGCAATCAACAGGTTGCCCGGCGAGCAACGGGCAAACTCGGGATCGTAACCGACTTTGAGCAGCCACAGGCCCGCGTCTTGTTCGACGGCAATTTGCATCGCCGCGATGTCGTAGCCAACGTGCAAGAAGTTCAACCGCAGGATACCTTGCTCGCACGCTTGCCGTGTATAGCGGGCAAAGAACTCGGCCCGGCGCGGATCGTGCCGCAGTGCGGTCCCCGCCTCGCCTTTCCACGAACGAGCTTCAACGTCGAGCGCAATCGCGAGCAGTTCGTCGAGATCGTGCTCCTTCGGCACAATGATCTCGCTGCGCACGTCGCCCAGTTCCTGGGCCCGTTTCAACGCCCGACGGAAATCGCTCCGCCGTCGCGAGCTGAGTTGACTCTCGGGCTCGAGCCAGTCCGGATGCAAATCGATGAACGGAAAGTTGGCCTGCGGTCGCACCACGACGCGCCCCCAGGACCCCACCGCGCGGCGCAAGGCGTCGATTGTCGGCGAATCACGGCGAATCCGTGGCAACCGCAACGGCAGGCCGCGGCGCACAAGTTGTCTCGCCAATTTTTCGAGTGCCGCGGGAGTTTCGTACACAAAGTCCATCGGCTCATTGAGCTCGTCGACCCCCGGCAAGACGTAGGGCGCGAATCGCTGTCGTTCGTCGCGAATCAGCACCGCTTCGGCAAAGCCCGCGTCGGGATCGTCGCTCGTGATCCGCTCGACGCGATGGTGCGTGGTGAATGTGGCGAGCACCGCGTCGAGCCAAGTCGGCGTTTGAATCGGCCCGCGCACCAAACCGCGCGTCGCAACGACAGCGAGCGGTGAATCGTGGGACTCGAGCTCTTCGAGAGCGCTACTCATCGGCAACTTTCTCCAGTGTCCATCGAACACGAACAGGGAACGGGGCGGCCCAAAACATCAATCACGCCAACACCGTCGATCATTCGGCTATCTCCCTCCCGAAACATAGGTCACCCCGGGTCTTCCCGCCTGATCGGGGCACGTCGTTCGAAGAATTCGCCGCAAGCCAGGGACCTGTTTCGGCCCGTGAGAGATCGTATAATCGTTGCAACCTGCCTCACTCCACCCACCAACTCACGCCAGGAGTTTTCATCATGCGTCGCTTGTGGCTCGCTTGTTGGGCGATTCTCGCCTTGGCTCTCGTCTCGCCCGTCTCGTTGGTTCCCGCTCAAACGCCCACCGACCAGAGCCCCGATCAAGCGGCGCTCGAAAAGAAGTTCGCCGACGATCTGTCGGAAAGCGTGTTTGTCGGCTTCTTCACCGACACGAACAAAGACATGAAGGATCTCAAGGAAGAGCGCTACACGATCTCGAAAGTGTCCAAGGTGCAGGGAGACACGTGGCTATTTCAAGTGCGGATTCAATACGGCGGCAAAGACGCGACGTTGCCGTTGCCGCTCAACGTGAAATGGGCCGGTGACACGCCGGTCATCACGCTGACCAAAGCCCCGGTCCCCGGCTTCGGCACATTCACCGCGCGCGTCGTGGTCTACGACGATCATTACGCCGGTTACTGGAGCGGCGCCGACCACGGCGGTCACTTGCTCGGTCGCATTGAGAAGGCGAAGAAGTAACGCCGATTGGGAAGACGTCCCAACGAACTCCACGTGGCCCGTTGGTTCGCCGCTCGACGATTGAAGGAGCACAACGACGAGCGTCCTCATAGCAGTCTTGGTTACCGGACCCCGTCGGAATTCGCGTCGCCGTGTGCTGCTTCCGTTCAGACTTCGGCTACGCATTCGCCCTCACTCCAGCAGCACACTGTGGAACCAGTTACCCAACCCCTACTCTCATAACCCCTAGTACAACAATCGGGGGCATTCCAGTCAGAAAGCGATGGCTCACCAAGTCTGCCCGCATCCCGCCTTATTCTGCCTGCGAGTATCTCATGTCATCTCATGTGCGTACGTTGTTCGCCAATCTCTCCGTCTATATTTCGTGCGTCTTAATTGGCGCGATGCTGGGACTGCCAAGTCCGTCGTGGGCCCAAACCGCGACGAGCTCAGCAAACACCGTGGTCAAGCCGACGTTGCTGCGAGCGGTCGATCTACAAGTCGGCGAATCGGCCGAGGTCACGCTACATGATGGACAAACGACGAAAGTCAAACTCGTCGCTTTGAACGAGATCCGCGACAGCGTGCGCGACGCCGTTCGCAAAGCCGAAGTGACTGTCGAGATCAACGGCCAACGGGCGACCATCGTCTCGGCGACGTATCACTTGCCGACGACGATCGGCGGCGTGCGCGTCGATTGCCCGATCACCAAGGGTTACTACACCAACGCGGGCAGCGACTCGTGGGGACTCGTGAAGGACGTTCGCTTGCGGCTTTGGCCTGGCAACTCGCCTGTGATCGAGCCGGAAGAGTTCCGCTATCCGGTGACTGCCCGGTGGTTTGCGACAGCCACGCAGATGGCGAACGAGCCGACGTATGTCGATGGTGTCGAACGCCCGAGTGTCCGCAAGATTTACTATCACAGCGGCGAAGATATCGGCGGCGCGGAGCGCATGGTCGACGTCATCGCCGCGACCGATGGGTTGGTCGTTTCCAAAGGTCTCGAAGTGCTCGACGGTCACGGTCGCAAGCAACTCGCCGATTCGCCCGTGGCTGAGCGGTACGATGTCGTGTATCTGCTCGACGCACGAGGCTGGTACTATCGCTATAGCCACCTGGATAGCATCGATCCGCAGATTCTCGTCGGCCGCACGATTCGCAAGGGGGATCGCATCGGCATCTTGGGCAAAGAAGGTGCCAGCGGCGGCTGGTCGCATCTGCACTTCGAAATTAAAGCGCGACAACCCTCGGGCAAGTGGGGCACCCAAGCGTCCTATCCGATGCTCTGGGAAGCGTATCTCCGCGAGCAAAAGCCGGAGTTGATCGCCGTCGCGCGACCGCATCATCTACTGTGGGTCGGTGAGACCGCGAAGCTCGACGGTGGCCGGTCGTGGAGCGCGGTGGGCTCGATCGCCAAGTACGAATGGACGTTAACCGACGGGACAACCGCCGAGGGCCCACTGCTCAAGCGTCGTTACGAGAAGCCTGGTCAGTACAGTGAAATCTTGAAAGTGACCGACGCCGCGGGCCGGGTCGATTACGACTTCGCGATCGTGCAGGTGCTCGACCGCGCCCATCCCGAGTTGATACCGCAGGGGTTGCACGCTAGTTACGCGCCGTCTCTCGGCATTCAGCCCGGCGACCCGATCACGTTTCAGTGTCGCTCGTTTGGTCCGTATGTCGGCAGCGAGACGTGGGACTTCGGCGACGGCACGCCCCCAGTGGAAGTGAAGAGCGACGCGAACGCCGACAAGCTCGCGAAAGACGGCTACGCGAAGACCGTGCATCGCTACGCCCGCGCCGGTCAGTACCTGGTCAGCGTGCGTAGCGTGAACGAGCGCGGCGAAGTCGCCACCGCTCGGTTGCATGTCCGAGTCGGTGGCGAGTAACGTTTGTGAGCGTGCGTGTCCCGAAAAATCCTTCTCCCTCCGGGAGAAGGTGGCCGAAAGCCGGATGAGGGTCTTTTGAAGCTTCACAAACCCTCATCCGTCTCGCTGCGCTCGACACCTTCTCCCGGAGGGAGAAGGGTTTGCAATGCATCCTACATCTGAGCCGCAAGCTTCATTCGCCGGTTACTTCTTGCGTGGCCCGGCCTGTGCGATCGAATCGCTCGACGCATTTGCGTACTGAGCAAAATTCTTGTGAAAGCGCTCAGCCAAGCTGCTCGCCACACGCTCGTAAGCCGCGGCATTGGCCCAACTCTTCCACGGCAAGAGCAAGTCGTCGGGCACGTTTGCGCAGTGCGCCGGCACTTGCAGTCCAAAGATCGGGTCTTCGACCGTCTTGCTCTGGCTCAGCTCGCCCGAGTGAATGGCATCGATAATCGCCCGGGTATGCTTAAGCGAAATGCGATTGCCGGTCCCGTGCGCGCCGCCGGCCCAGCCGGTGTTGACGAGCCACGCCTGAGCGCCGTGCTGCTGCATCAACTCGGCGAGCATGTGCGCGTACTTAGTCGGATGCCAGACCAGGAATGCCGCGCCGAAGCAGGCCGAGAACGTGGCCTGCGGTTCGGTGACCCCCATCTCGGTCCCCGCGACCTTGGCCGTATAACCGCTGATGAAATAGTACATGGCCTGCGACAGCGACAGCTTGCTCACCGGCGGCAGCACGCCGAAGGCATCGCACGTGAGCATGATGACATTCTTCGGATGACCGCCAATGCAGGGGACTTTGGCCCGCGGGATGTACTCGATCGGATAGCTGACCCGAGTGTTCTCGGTTATCGACGCGCTCGTGTAATTCACTCGGCGCGAGGTCTCGTCGAGTAACACGTTCTCGAGAATGGCGCCGAACCGGATCGCATTGAAAATCTCGGGCTCTTTCTCGGCCGAGAGATTGATGCACTTGGCGTAGCAGCCGCCCTCGATGTTGAACACACCCTCGCTCGACCAGCAATGTTCGTCATCGCCAATGAGCTTGCGATGCGGATCGGCCGAGAGCGTCGTCTTGCCGGTACCTGAAAGTCCGAAGAAAAGCGACACATCGCCCGTGTCACCTTCGTTCGCGGCGCAATGCATCGACAACACACCGGTCTTGGGCATCAGATAGTTCATCACCGTGAACACGCCCTTCTTCATCTCGCCGGCGTACTCCGTGCCGAGAATCACCATCTCGCGCAGTTCAAACGACAACTCGACACACGTCTTCGATGTCATCTGCTGCGTGAAACGATTGGCGGGGAACTCGCCCGCGTTGAAGATCACGTAGTCGGGCTTGCCAAAGTCGTTGAGCTCTTCATGCGTGGGCCGCATGAGCATGTTGTGCATGAAGAGCGCATGATACGGCCGAGCGCAGATCACCCGGACCTTGAGCCGATGGTCGGGAGCCCAACCTGCGAAACCATCGACGACATAAATCCGCGGCCGAAAGTTGAGAAAGTCAACCGCCCGTTGCCGATTGACGAGAAACGAGTGCTCGGAGAGCGGAATGTTGACGTCGCCCCACCAGATGTCGGGCGAACTGGTCGGATGATCGACGACGCGTTTGTCTTTCGGACTGCGGCCAGTCTTCGTGCCAGAGCGGCTCGAGAGCGCACCGGTCGAAGTAATCACACCGTTGTCGAAACGCACCGCCTCTTCGTAAAGCCGCGCGGGGCTGAGGTTGCGATAAACTTGCGGCGCGACGATTCCGTATTCGCTCAGATCAAAGCTCGGCTCGGTGGGCATACTCGATTCCTGCGAGTGGTGATGGTTCGGAAATCCTCTCACACCGTGATGCTTCAAATTGCGTGCCACGATCGACACGGACGCGGCATCGTGTCGCCCTGACTCGCCGATTGCTCGTGCATTTCAGCGCGCCGCCAACTGAGTGTGGTGTACGGTTTCAGCCCGGTCATGGTCAAGAGGCGTGCTCGTCCGCTCTGAACCGGGCGATGGCGGGCAGCAAGAGCACACTTTTCGTGATGATTGCGTGGCCGCGGCGTTCGTGACTCGGCGAGCATCGCGTGGGCACCGTCAGCGGCGATTTCGCTTCCGGGGCAAAATTGCTAAGTGATCTCCGTTTCTCGGGCGGTTCGGTGCCTGATAAAGCGGCAAATCGTGCCTGCGTCGCATTTCCGCCACCTGGGCCATGAGTTACCATGGGGGGATTCCGATTTGGCCACATTTCACGAGGAATCAACATGGCGCGGGTTTTGGATCGACGCACATTGTTGCGCGGGACCGGGGTGTGTCTCGCGTTGCCGCTGTTGGATGCCATGCGACCGGCGTTCGCCGCGGATAAAGCGACGCCCGTGCCGCGCCGCATGGTGGCCATCGAGACCAATATGGGCATCCTGCCGCAGTTCTTCTTTCCCGAGCAAACGGGCCGCGGCTACAAATTGTCGCCGTATCTCGAGCGTCTCGCCCCGCTCCGCGAGCAGTTCACGGTGTTCTCCGGCACGAGTCACCCCGGCGTGACCGGCGCTCACGCAGCGGAAAAGTGCTTTTTGACCGGCACTCCGCACCCCGAGCGCGGCGGCTTCCGCAATGGTGTCTCGCTCGATCAATTCGCCGCCGAGCAAATCGGCAACCAGACCCGATATCCGTCGCTGGTTTTGGCGATGACGAACGAAGGTCAAACGCTGAGCTTCACCCGCAGCGGAGCGCCGATCTCGGCCGAGCGCAGCCCGAAGAAGCTGTTTCAAAAGCTGTTTGTGCAAGGCAAGCCCGAGGAGGTGGCGGCGAACGTCGAGGCGATCCGGCAAGGTCGCAGCATGCTCGACTTTGTCGGCGAACAATCGCGGCGGCTGAACCGTTCGCTGTCGAAGGCCGACCAGCAACGGATGGATCAATACTTCACCGCGGTGCGTGATCTGGAGCAACGCCTGGAGAGTTCCGAAGCCTGGGAGCATCGCCCCAAGCCGGTCGTGACCGCCAAGCCGCCCGAGGACATCGACGACATCAAGCAATTTGTGCTCAAGACGCGGTTGCTGTTCGATGTCATGAAGCTGGCGCTCGAAACCGATTCGTCGCGGATCATCTCGCTATTCATCGACACGGTTGTGATTCACAACATCACGCATCACGGCAATCGGCCCGAGGTGCTCGACGAGTTGCGGCATCATGAAGAAGGCCAATTCGACGCCCTTGGCAGCTTCTTGACGATGCTCGGTGAGACGAAAGAGGAAGGTCAAACGCTGCTCGATCGGACGATGGTGCTGTACGGCACGTGCATGGGTAGCGCGAACTCGCACTCGAACGTGAACCTGCCGGTGATGCTCGCCGGCGGCGGGTTCAAGCACGGCCAGCATCTCGGTTTCGACACGACGAACAACTATCCGCTGACGAATTTGTATGTCTCGATGTTGCAGCGATTGGGGATCGAGACCGACACATTCTCGTCCGGCAAGGGAACGATGCGCGGCTTGGAGATGGTGTAAGACCAAGACACGGAAGATGAGACAGGATCATGATGAACAGGATGATGAGAAGCAAATGGATTGGTTATTGGATTGGAGGATGTTAGGCAGGGCTGTGCTTGTTGGGGTGAACCAGTGCCAATTTCAACTGCGAGTCAGGTTCGAGTCTGCGATCGAGAGACGTTTCATGAGATCGACCGCGAGGTCACCGGCCTAGCGTTTTGCATCCAGAACGAGTTTGGACGCTATTTGGATGAGTCTGTCTACCAGCGTGAATTGTTCCGACGTTGCACTGATTCGGGCTTGGAAGTCGTTCGCGAGTATCCGATGACGGTCAGTCTGGATGACTTTGCCAAGTGTTACTTCGCTGATTTGATGATTAACAATGCGGTGATTGTCGAAACGAAAGCAGCCGAGACATTAGCCCAGCCCCACGTGGCTCAGACGCTCAATTACCTGTTCTTGTGCGGCCTGCACCATGGCACACTCCTCAATTTTCGTTCGACTCGGGTCGAGCACCAGTTTGTCTCGACGAGCATCACGCCCCGGGATCGTCACACGTATGAAATTCGCAAGGCTCATTGGCGTCCGCTGTCGGCCGAATGTAATCGGCTGTACACGACGGTGTCGCGATTGCTCGCCGAATGGGGCGCCTATCTGGATCTCGTGCTTTACCGAGAAGGCCTTGTCCATTTTCTCGGAGGCAGCGAACGGATCGAGCGTGAGGTGGCTATTTACAGTCGAGAAACCGCAATCGGTTCGCAAAGCATGACATTGCTCACCGACGAGATCGCATTCTCGCTAACTTCTGCGACTCGTGACCCCCACCTAGTTGCTGAACACCAGCAGCGTTTGCTCGCGCATACTAGGTTGCGAGCATTGCATTGGATTAATTTCAACCGCCAAGTCATCACCATTCAAACCATCACGCCGTGAAACTCAAGCTTCACACTCGTTACGTACGCGACGATCTCATGAGCAGGAACGTAATCATGACTTCCATGATTCTGTTCCTCATGATCCTGTCGTCTTCTGCTGCCGCCGCCACACCCGAGTTTTTCGAGTCGCACTGCTACGAGTGCCATGAATCCACGACAAAGCAAGGTGGCCTTGATCTCACTTCTCTAAAGCTTGACCTCGCCGATCGCGAGAATTTTGCCCGGTGGGTCAAGATTCATGACCGCATCGAGTCCGGCGAGATGCCGCCGCGGCAGAAACCGCGTCCGCCAGCGGCTGAGCTCAAGCAAACGTTGTCGGCGTTGAACACGTCGCTGGTGCAGGCTGAGCAAGCCAAACTCAAAGGCGAAGTCCGGACCGGCGTGCGGCGGATGACCCGCACCGAGTACGAGAACACGGTGCGCGACCTGTTCGACATGCCCGGGATTGCCTTGCAAGGGAACCTGCCCACCGATGGCTCGGCTCACGGCTTTGACAAGAACAGCGACGCGCTCGATATCTCACACGTCAACTTGGCGAAGTACATCGAGGCGGCCGACCAGATTCTCGACTATGCGATCGCGACTCGTCCCGTCGCGCCGACACCGCGTAAGCGGCGCATTTCGCTCTGCAATCGTGGTGGCTTCGTCGCACACGTGGTGATGAACGGCGATGGCGTGTTGCTCAAAGACAAGAAGCCCGACCCCAATTTTCCGCCGGCCGGCGAGCACGCTCATATCGACCAAGGGGCTCACGAACGACTGAATTCGTTCCCCAACACCAGCACGGTCGGTTTGTTCCGGCACGAGGACGAATCGCTCAGCCCGTATTTTATGGAGCATGTGACGATCTATCCCGGCCGGTATCGGGTACGAACGTCGCTTTGGAGCTTTCACTGGGACAAGGGCGAAGTGCTGCCCGCGCGAGGTACCGAAGCGGCGCGGCTGTCGGTCGTGCAGCTCACCGGCGATGGGCGTGGCGGTCAGCATCCGAGCTACGTGCTGGGCTACTACGATGCTCCATCGATCGACGCTCAGATACACGAACTCACTACCTGGCTCAACTACAACGAGATCATCGGTTTCAACACGGCTTCGCTGGCCCCGGTGGCGAATTACGCGCGCAAGGGTCGTGCGATGGCGTTCACCGGACCGGGCATCGCCGTCGATTGGCTCGAAGTCGAGGGGCCGATGCACACGTCGTGGCCGCCGCTCGCGCATCGGGCGCTGTTCGGCGAGTTGCCGCTCGTCGAGTTCAAGC
>JAEUIL010000161.1 GCA_016794255.1 Planctomycetaceae bacterium
AGAATACAAACGCATCGGCCAAGTTGAGCAGGTACGGGGCCAGGATCGCTTGGGCCTTGGGGCCAATCAAGATAACGCGAGCCCGGCCGTGATGTTCGGTCTTGTGGTGCCCTGGGCGATATTGCCACACGGAATCTGTTCGGTTGACCTCTCCGACCTTCATTGAACAAATTTCGTTCGGTCGTGCCCCAGTGAGCCTTTGCAATCGAACCATATCGGCCACGACGGCCGGTAGTGATGGCAGGGTAGCGTCAACGACGGTGTCGGCTACGGGGCCAACTGGCTCGCTCTCCTTGGCTTGTGACCGTCCCTTACGAAGCCCGGGAAGAGCCCGCAAGGCCTCGTAAACTGACGGCGGGACGAGTTGTTTGGCCACGGCCCAGCGAAACACTCGCCGAATGCGGTCTATTCGCGCGTTGACGCTCGTCCGGCAATACCCCGCGGTGATGAACGCTTCGCGTAGGCTTTCTAGTGCCATGGGACCGATTGAGGCGGCCGGTTGCTCACCGTACCGTTTTCGCAGCACGCGGCAGGAAGATGCGATCCAATTCAGTTCGCTCGATGGTTCGCCGTTCGGCAGAACATAGTACGACTCTGCGTAATGACGGTAGCGTTCGAGCATCTCGCAGACGGTCAGCCCCAGATCGCCGATCAGCGGCTTTCGACCTCGCACGAGCCATTCGCCGATCAGCCGGTCGTATGCGGCTCGTGCCTCGCGTTTTTGCTGGCCGAGATAGACCTGTTGGCCGTTGAGCCGAACAAAGTAACGGCCCGTAGATTTGTGGAAACACAGCTTCGGTTGACGCATGGTGAGACCCTCCAAACCAAGCCCAAGTGTGTCATTGACACACTTAGCAATGATTTTCGGGCCGCACCACCGACCACCGGCGGGTACGCTAACTTGCGTTCGGCTAACAACTTACATTCAGTCGGGGCGACAGGATTTGAACCTGCGACCTCGTGCACCCCAAGCACGCGCGCTAATCCAGGCTGCGCCACGCCCCGATCGGGCTCCTCCGCAGAGCTCGGTAGTATTGCACATTCTGAATGATCATTCAACCGCTGATGCACCCTGAATCTACGGTTTCCCCCGAATCTTAGTGGGTCGCCTAGATGCTTCGGCGATGCATGCTTCTTCCCCGCCCTGGCACACCGCGGGAAACTCGTCGTTATGATCGCCCGCGGAAAAGCGGCCATCTCGCCACGAACATCGCTACGGAATGATGGCAACAAAGGTATCTCGTCAAGGGAACATCGGCGGGCTTTCCGCATGCTCAAAGCTCGTTGACTTTTGCTGGTCGCGAGGCCCTTCGTTCGAACGCCACACCCCGCGACACCTTGATCGGACCGACGGCAGAATACTCGGCGGAGTTTTTGACTTGTCGTCAATTGCTACCCGGCGTTCTCTCGCACCGGCCGATTCGTCATGCCACTTTTGTACCATCGGTTTCCTCGCTCTCAAGCATTGCTTCCCCTTGGAAACAACGTCCTCTTGTTCTAGCCACACAGCCTAGCGGAGCGTTTCGTTTACAACGCCGGGCGATTAAGCTGGTCGCAATGTCAGGCAGAGCCGAACGTTCGGCAATCCTGACCGACTGAATGTTCGTCAACTCAAGTCACAAAACTCGTCTTCCGGCCACCGACCTATTGATGCGCACACTTTTCGCAATCCTCGTCGCACTCGCGTTTACCTGTTCATCGATCTCGCACGCTGACGACATCCGCTGGCTGGTTTCGTTCAATGGCGATGGCGTGCCGACAGCGCCCTGGGTGGCGATCGACAAACCGGAAACGTCCGTGGACTCGGGCGTGCTACGTTTGGCTGATTCAACGACCGATGCGACGGGCGTATTCCGCGCACCTTGGACTCCGGAGGAAGATCTCGAAGTCGTCGTCGAAGCGACCGTGCGAGTCATCAAAACCACCGGTGCGATCAAAGGCCGGCCCGATTCCAAGAGCTTCTGGCCGTGGCGTGACGGCGCTCCCGTGAGTCTCTTGGTGAGCGATGGTCGGCATCAAGAAGGGCTCACGTTCTATCCCGACAAGCTCGCCACGTGGACCGATCGTTTTATACTCGCCGATACAGCCGATGACTTTCACACGTATCAACTCGTGATTCGCGACGATGACATGAGCGTGGCGATCGATGGCGAACTCCAAGTGCGCGGCCAAGGCGCATTCTGGAAGCCTGCCGCAGACGCGGAACCTTTCATTCAATTTGGCTCGACCTCCAAGGTTGCGATGGGCGAGGCGGAATGGAAGTCCGTGCGGCTTGGCGTCCGCAAGCGTTCGACGCCTCACGTTTCCGACCCCGTCAAAATAACGTTGAGCGAACCGTGGCCGATCCCGCGTCCGGAACTGAAGCACAAGCCGACGCGGCCGTATGTCTATAACCTGGGCAATGGGCACTTGATGATGAGCATCGCTCAAGGGGCCGATGCGCTGTATGAACCGTACGGCGTCATGCTCTCTAAGGACAAAGGCCGCACGTGGTCCACCATCGCCGACTGGGATCAGACCGACCGCGCGCCGTTGCCCATGCTCCGACTCAAGAGCGGCGAGGTGATGGGCATGTCGCGTTGGACTTGGCCGCAACCGGACGAAACGCTCCGGGGCCACACCGTGCGTTGGTCGCCAGAGCTGGCGAGTTCAACGAGTGTGCAGAGCGTTCTGCGGGTGATGCCGGGGTATTTCTCGAACAAGGTGCCACTGACGGTCGAGCGTCACGTGTGGGAAGAAGACGACGGCTCGCTCCGCATGGCGGCCTATTCTAAGACGGGACCGAGCACGCCCGAGGGACTGCGCGTGGGTCGACGTTACTCGCATCTGTTGCGCTCGACCGATGGCGGCAAGAGTTGGACGCCCGACGCGCTGATCGGCGCGGGTGGCGAACCGGCGGTGGTGCGCACTGGGGGCACGCGCATGACCGCTCTATTGCGAGTGGGTCCTTTCAAACCGTT
>JAEUIL010000163.1 GCA_016794255.1 Planctomycetaceae bacterium
CGGTCAAAAGGGTCGCCGGACGGGACCTTGGTTTCCTCGACAATCGTGTAGGAGAACTTAAGCTCGGCGGAACCGTCGTCATCGTCCTCGGCGGTGATCGTGTACTCGTGATAGCCGGGCTCTTGCGACAGACTAATCGAGCCGGCATCGTGGGTGACTTGATCGTGATCGGGATTAGGATCGGTAGCGGTTACGTCGATCGCGGGGAGCGTGCCATGCAACTGGCCGTCGTGCATGTAGTAGGTGCCATTGGGACCCGAGTTGAACGTGATCGTGGGATTCTGGTTGGCAATGCTGTGCGACTGGGAATCGTCGGTGGCGCTGTCGTCGTCTTTGTCGGCGACGGTCACGGTGTAGGTGGTCTCGGGAATATCGTCGTAGTAGCGGACGGTGCCCGAAAAACTCCAACCGCCGGAAGGGTTGGCTGTGACCACGACGGTGGCGATGCCCGTAATGGTGACAGACGGGTCATCATAGACGCCGGGATCGGCAATTGAACCCGAGATCGTTACGCTATCTTGTTCGGATCCGTGCGAGGTGACCGATTTCGTCACGGAACTAAGTGACGGCGCGACGTTCGTGACCGTCAGCGTTGCCGTGGCCGACTTGAGGACGGTATTGTTGTTCGGATCGATCACCTTGACGGTGATGGTATAGGAATCATTGTCGTCATAGGTATGGCTGCCGCCTCCTCCATTTGAATCCGGTGAGCCGTCGCCCCAGTCGGTCGAGAGCGTGTAGCCGGAGGGACCATCGTAGTTGACGGTGGCGGTGACCGAACCACCTTCTTGAACACTGGTGGTGTTAAGTGTCACACCGACGGACCAAGGAGCGACGGTGACACGTTCACTGCACGTGTCCGTACCGCCGTCGCCATCGTCGACCGTGATCGAAATATCATAGTCAGCCGATGAGGTGCCTTTGGCGTAAGTATGGCTCGCGTCGGCGTTGACCGTGCCATCGCCCCAATCGACCGTCCAAGTGAGTGGATCGTGGCTACCGCCTGGATCGGTCACGCCAGTGTAGCTGTACGATGCGGTTCGGTTAGCTGAGTCGTAGGTGAACGCATAGCCGTCAATTACGGGCGCGACGTTGGCAACTCCCACGCTAGCGCTACCGCTGGAATCATTGCCATCGTCGTCGCTGGCGGTAAAGGTCGGCGTATACGTTTCGTTATCGGCATAGATATGATCGATGGCAAACAGCCAGCCATCGCTATTCGGGTCGTCGGAAAAGGAGGCATCCTGCGGCAATGACGAATCGCCCCAAAGGACCGAGATTGAGAAGTTGTCGTTAGTCCCGGCAACACTGCTGTCAAGTCGTCCCGTAATGCGGACACTGCCTCCTTCATCGATACTATAGCCGTTAACCGGAGCATCGACCGACAAGAGCGGTTTGGCGTCGACTGACGTCAACGTGACCGAGCCGACGCCAACTTTGTTTTGCGGATCGGTTGCGGTGAGCGGGATCGAAAATTCTTGATTGGGCGAGGTCGAATATGTGTGGCTGCTGGTATAGCCAAAAATGTGGTCTCCATCCGGATCGGTCAGCGTCATTTCAGTGGGTTGGCCGTCGTTTTCCCAGTTGATCGCAAGTGAGATCGACGAGGAATCGGCGTCGGCAACGGTACCCGTAATCGTCCGTGAGGTTTCTGCTCCGCTGATGATGCCGCTGACCGTGGGTACCGAGTAGGGTGGGCTAACTGTGACCGAAAAGGTGCGGGAGAACGCGCTGCCATCATCCACCGTGACCGTAATGGTGGCGGTGCCCGCTGCGAGAGGTGTGAGCTTGATCCTGCCCACGCTCGCGGGATCAGTGTACTCGACCTCGTCTAGTGTCACGCTCGACTCGTTACTGCTACTGGCCACGACGGTCACTGTCCCCGTCTCACCTCCGGGGCCAGGTGAAATACCGGCTAGCGAAACCCACGACGACGCTTCTCCGGCAATGAGGGGAGCAGGATCGGCGATCGGGGCCAGCGTGGGCGCGTCGTTCACACTGGTGATGTCGATCGTGAAGCTAAACACGGACGTATCACTGCCGCCATTGGCGGTCCCGCCATCGTCCTTAAGCGTGACCGTGACGGTCGTACTTCCAAACTGATTGGGAGCAGGTTCAAAGGAAAGTGTGCCATCGAGCGCTAACGTCGGCTGTACGGCAAACAGGCTGGGGGAGGCCGCGGCGATATGATGAACGAGTACGGTTCCCGTTTCGCCTCCCGGACCGGGTGTGATCGTGCCCCAAGCGGTGAGGCTTTGCGGTCCGGAATCTTCGCCAACGGTGACGGGCGTTTCGGTAAAGCTGAGTTCAGGGCCGTCATTGACCTCGACAATCGCAATGGTCCAGGTACCCGCCGTAGCCAAGCTACTGAATGAGGAAGCGCTACTGGTGTCATTCCCGGCGACATCGGCATAGCCATCAGTCCCTGGGTCAAAACCGTCCCAAGCAACGGCGGTGATGGAATCGCCCGCGCCGAAATAGTTGTCGGCGTTGGGAACGTATTGTATCCGAGTCTGACCATCCTCCGGCAACGGCAAGGCGTTGGTCGGCGAGACGGCTCCGAACTCGGTATAAGTCACTCCTCCATCGCGTGAGAAATGCCACGTACCGTGTTCGGAAGTGGCTTCCGTAATCGCCAGGCCTACCGGCAAGTTGTCGGGATCCCAGGCAAAATTGGTCACCAGCGAAAGGACCGAGGGAGGGGCAGCAATCCCGGGAGCGTCTTCGGCGACACTGGGGAGTGTGCGCGTGCCACCGACCGCGAGCGGTCGGATGTTGGCCAAAATATCGAGAGTGCCCGTGGTCACTTGACTACTAAATTGCGACGAGGGGCTCTGGGCGAGCGACACATTGTTGGCCCAGTCGGTCTGATCCCAGACATAGTAGTCCAGCGAGACGCTGCCCGAAAAACCGTCGGCCGGAACGAACCGCACTTGGTTGGAATGTCCAATTAGCAGAGCATTGTCAGTTGCGAGTTCTGGAAATGGCAACCACTCGCTTGCTGAAGGTGTGTAGAACTCCCATTGTCCCGAGGCTTCAGGCTGATGCGTAGCCACAATCGCAATGCCGAGCGCGTCGCCGTTGAGATCAGTGATCGCGCCGACACCCGAAGACTGGATCAAGTTACTGATCGTCGTCCCGGGGTTACTCGCCAATGCATTGAGCGCTAAGCTACGTAGCGTGCCCGGAGCGCCGGTAGCGACCGGAGCGTCGTTGAGTCGCAAGCTAAAGGTACGATTCTCGGATGCCAAGCCAAAGGCCGTGCTGCCGCCGCGTTCGGTAATGGCCGTGTACTGTCCGGCCGTGCCACTGCTGCCGTCCCAGGGGGTGACTGTGAGGAATACGCGATCACTCGAGGAAAATGTCTGGCCCGGCGTGACGTGATACCGCACGCGGACATCACTCGTCGTGCTAAGCATCAGCGCATGATTGACGCCGACCGACTCCAGTGCTGACCAATTCGAGCCACCGTTGAGCGAGTATTGCCACTGTCCGCGGAATGTGGTCGCGCCGACGATGGCGACGCCTGGAACGGTATCAGAGTTGGGATCGGTAAACGCAGCGCCAATCAAGTCGATCAGCCGGTCGCCCGTGGAATTGGATTGAGTCGGAGTTGTCAAGACCGACAGACGTCCCATGCTGCCTGCGAACGAGGGAGCGCCGTTAATGCGCAGTTCGGCGCTGACATCGTAGGTGCTGAAGGCGGTGGTGCCGCCGTCGGTCCGCACGCTGGCCACGCCACCGTTCGTTCCCGTGGTCCGATCCCAGGCTCGGAATAACAGGCCTTGGGGGGTGACATACGCGGCAGATGAATCCCCCGTGAAGCGAATCGCGGAGAGGTCATTGGCAGCGAGCAACCGCGCCGCATTGGGAGAGGGAGAGCCTAGCGGGAACCATTGGACGCCGTCGAGCGTGTATTGCCACGAACCGTGACTCGTATCGGCTCGGGTGACGGCAATACCCGACAAGCTACCAGCATCGGCATCGGTGATACCGAGTTGGGCGATCAAAGCACTCACCTTGACACCCAGGTTGTTGGCAAAGGTGCTGGTAGACGCCGTGGCGGCGACGACAGGGGCGTCGTTGACCGGGGTGACGGTCAAGCTGGCGGCGCGAACTTCTGCTGAATAGGCAGAGACTGGTCCGCCGAGGGTTGTGTCAACACCATTGGCATTGACCGCACTGGTGGAGCGATCCCACACCCGGAGCGAGAGCGCCTCGGCAATCGTGCCGGAGAAATTTGCATTCGTTACGAATCGCAGTCGCGTGTGATCGTCGGGCAAGAGCAGCCGCGCGGATGTGACCGACACGTTCCCCAAGCCACCCCAAGTTGTGCCGCCATTGAGCGAGACCTCCCAATGGCCGGCTGAAGTGTTGGCACCGACGACGGCGATTCCGAGTCCACCGGCCAGCAAAGCCGCCGAATTGTCGGGGTCAGACGCCCAGGGCAACCCCTGATCGGCGAGCAGCGTGGCGAGCGAAAAGCCGTCATTGCCAATCGCATCTTCGCTGAGCACTGGCAAGTTGATCGCCCCCGAGCCTAGCCACTGAGGGGCCACGTTAGCTCGAATTTGAGCGGTCGTTGATGTCGTGCTGAGCGAACTAGTGCCGCCGGTGGCGGTGATATTAACGACTGCGCCATTACTGAACTGCGTGCGATCCCAGCCGCGAAACTGCAGGGCGGGCAGGTCGCCAGTAAACTGCTGATTGGTAAGGAATCGCACTCGGGTTACGCCGTCGACCGAGAGTAGCCGTGCGGCCGTGTCGCTGGTCGCGCCGAGAGCGCTCCACGTCGTGCCATTATCGAGGCTGAATTCCCAAACGCCCGACGGCGCGTTGGAACCCGTGACCGCGATGCCTTGCAGCGAGAAAGCGCTATCCTGCATGAGCGTGCCGCCGCTACTGAGGATATCGCTGATCGAGACACCACGATGATCGCTGGCGAACATGTCGGCCGAGAAGGCGACAAACGGCGTCACCGCCCCGTTGAGTGTCGGTGCCAGATTGGTGAGAACGGCAGACGCAACGGCGACCGAAAAGCCTGTCCCCAAGATCGAGAATCCAACTCCCTGCAACGAGAAGTTGTTCTCCCCGGTGCTGAGTTGGTCCGCACCCCAACCTTGAATCAGTGCCGTATCGTTTCCGCCACCGCCACTTACATCCACGCTCGCGAACCGATGCAGTTCGACTGCAAAACCGGTTCGCGAGAATGTACTCATCGCCGGATAACCACCAAACGATTCTGAATTCGTCGTGCCGACGATAGTGGCCGAGTCGTGGCCACCAAAGTACGACATCAATACGACCACCGGGAACCCGCTCGCGGTTACCGCCGTGCCTGGGCGACAGACGGATACTGAGTTCGCTTGCACGCTGAATTGATCGGTTTGAATCGAATCCCACATCTGTACTTTGTCGGCACCGCCACCAGAAACCGCTGTGACCGTCTCGAAACCGAGGCTTTCGCTGAGAAGCGAGCCGTGATGCCAAATCGAATAATCGGCCGTTACGTCGACCGTGTCCACCGCCGCGCTCCCTTGAAACGTGGCAGTATCGTCACCGCCGCGTATGGCCTGGGCGTAGTTCTCCTAGAAGCCAAGTGCTTCAAAACTAAAGCCGCTACCTGTCATGCGCGCCGACGTGTCGCTCGCTAGCCAGTTGTCGTTGCCCGGCGAGTCGAAGAAGATCGCGCTATCGTCTCCCCCCGCCGAGCTCACCGCCACGATGTTCGTAAAACCTTGCGTCTGCGTGAACCAATCGCTACCGGTCATGTTTGCCATGGCCGGCTCTTTATCGTAGGCGGCAACCGCGTAGAAGCATTCTTTGTTAGACGAGTCGACAAACGTGTCGGAATCGCCCGTGTGGCCTTGCACGAACAGATGCTCCGTTCCGTCGGCGTCAATCGTCAACTGTCGACCACCACTGCCGTAGACCAACTGCAACGCCCGGGGACTGAGCGTTGCCGAATTGACTCGATTCATGACATTCGCCAATAACACGTCTTCACCGGTTCCCTCGTTGATCTCGATCCGATCGACATCCGCTGTCGAGTAGGTAGCGCTCTTATCGTTGACCGTTACGGTGACTTGCGTCCAATTGGCAAACTGCACGTGGAGATAGTCGTCCTGGTCGGTTCCGCTGACCGTAAGCGTGCGATTGACCAAGCTGAACGGCGTTCCCACGTTAATTGGCACCGAGTTGGTGGAGCTACCCACGACATCCGCTTCGCTACTGGTCATCGTCAGTGAACTAGCCCCAACCGCGATCGTGTATTCGTCGTTGGTCGGGACAGGGGGCGTGTCGGCTAACACTTGTAGTGTCACCGTGGCTAAACCGCTGAAATGCAAACCATCGAAAACACGATAAGTAAACGAATCTTGTCCTGTGTAGTTTGGATTTGGAGTATAGACGAAGGAACCATCGGGTGCGGCAAGCAGTGTTCCCCAACTCGGCATATCAACGATGTCCGAGGTCAAAGGACTAGGGCCGTCGACATCTGTGTCATTGCTCAACAACCCCACCGCGGCGCTGACGTCGAGTATCCGACAACTCAATGATCGACCGGTTCAGCTTGCGCTACTTGAGAAGCCGACGAAGCCAGTTGTGATGCTGCTTCGGTCGTGGTGACGTTGCTTTCTCACTCGCCTTTAACGTCCACCGGATTGCCACGGAGCCGAGCGAAAAGGCTTCCAGTTCACGACGGAACTGCGTTTCCAACCGCTCATCTCGTCCGACTTGCCGCTGAGCACTAGACGATAGGGCAACGTCTTGAATGACCAACGAAGATCTGCTGAGCTCCCCCTGACCAGGAGTGATGGCGCACGGCGTCCGGGCAGTTACCATTGTGACCACGTCGCTCGATCCGCGTCGTGGCAGACCCGACCATTTTCAGCCAGTCATTATCGAGTCGCAGCATGACGAACCGATTTCCGCCACCTCCGGAAGGCCCGGGAAACCCGCAGGGCAAGGATGAGTTGAGCTTGTCGTTTCTTTCGGAGAAGTCGCCGCAGGAACCTGTGGAAGCGGCCACGATGCCGGCGGGAAATGTCACCGATCCCGCGCTGACAATGACCTTTCGCCAGGGTGCCGCTCAACCGGTTCAACAGTCGGGTGATTTCGGGGACTATGAACTGATCGGCGAGATTGCACGCGGCGGCATGGGCGTGGTGTACAAGGCCCGACAGCGGCGACTCAATCGCACCGTGGCCTTGAAGATGATCTTGGCCGGTAATCTCGCATCGCAGACCGACGTCAAACGATTCTACACCGAAGCCGAGGCGGCCGCTCAACTCGAACACTCGGGCATTGTGCCGATTTACGAAGTCGGCGAGATCGGCGGTCAGCACTTCTTCTCGATGGCGTTCATTGATGGACAAAGCCTGCAAGATCTGGTCAAGCAAGGTCCTTTGCCGATCCGACGTGCGACCGAGTTGATGGTCGATGTGGCGCGTGCCGTGGCGTATGCCCATGACAAGGGAATCGTGCATCGCGACCTCAAGCCGCACAACATTCTGCTCGATCAAAATGGTCAACCGAAGTTGACTGACTTTGGACTCGCCAAGCGACTCGATAGCGAAGATGGCATGACGGCCACCGGCGATATCATGGGTACGCCGAGTTACATGGCACCGGAGCAAGCCGCCGGCAAAGTCCATGAGTTGGGGCCGCTCGTCGATGTTTACGCACTCGGCGCGATTCTGTACGCCACGTTCACCGGTCGGCCGCCGTTCCAGGCCGCGACGTTGCTCGAGACCATCATGCAAGTCGTCGAGCAAGAGCCGGTCGCGCCGAGATTGCTCAATCCCACCGTGCCCCGGGACCTTGAAACGATTTGTCTCAAATGTTTGCAAAAGTCCCCCGGCAAGCGTTACGCCTCGGCCGGTGAATTAGCGGCGGATCTGCAGCGCTATCAGCGGGGTGAACCGATTCTGGCGCGGCCCGTCAGCGGTGTCGAAAGCGCGTGGCGCTGGTGTAAACGCAATCCCGCCTTGTCGAGCGCCGCGGCGTTGGCGTTGTCAGCCGTGGTCGGCGGAGCGGCGCTGGCCATGATGCTGTATGTACGTGAAGCCCGATATGCTCAAACACTGAATCAGGAAGTCACCGCCAAAGAGCAGGCACTCTTGACGGCCGAGGAACTGCGGGCACTCGCCGAGCGCGAGACCCAAGTCGCTCAACAACAATCGGCCTTGGCGGTGGCCCGCTTGGCAGACTTGCGGCGCGAGACCGCGCAACTGACCTTGGAACGGGGGCTAGGGTTGTGCGAACAGGGTGAGACAGGCAAAGGAATGTTGTGGCTTGGCAAGGCGCTCGACGCGGCTCACAGTGCGCAAGCCGAGCCTCTCGAGCGCGTGATTCGCAATCAGCTCGGGGCTTGGTCGCAACGGATTCATACTTGGCATGCCGCGTTCGATCATCCGGGAACCGTCACCACGATCGAGATCAGCAAGGACGGCAAGTATGCCGCGACGGCTGGATCAGATGGTGCCGTGCAATTGTGGGACACTGCCACCGGCAAGCGACTGCATGAGCCGTTACGTTCGGGCGGAGCCGTCGAGGCGGTCGCTTTTCACCCGCAGCGGCCATTGCTGGCCGTGGGAGGCAAAGGTTTTGGAATCAAATTCTGGGATATTGCGAAGGGGCAGCTCAGCGGAGAAGCACTACCGTCGCTGGGGAATGTTTACGCGATCGCCTTTGATCCCGCGGGCCAGACGCTCATCGCCGGCAGTGATAAGGGACAGGTGACGCGCTGGAATGTGGACAGTCGACTGGAGCAAGGCACGCCTTTGTCAGCGCCCGGGTTTGTGCTCGCAGTTGCCTTCAGCACCGATGGTAAACGAATTTTTGCCGGCACGAGTGGCAAGAAGCCGGGCGACGCGGACTACACAGGCCGACTCCACATCTGGAACGCCGACACCGGCGACGTGGTGCGGCCCCCGTTGCCCCATCCCGGCGGTGTGCAGGCCGTGGTGTGTCACCCCGATGGGCGAAGTCTGTTTACGGCGTGCTACGATTTCAAAGTTCGGCAATTTGACGCGAAGTCGGGTGATTTGCTGCGCATGCCGATCGCCCACAGTGGCCAGGTCTTGAGCCTAGCGATTACCGCGGACGGTCAACGAATGTTCGTCGGCGGCAAGGACTACGTGGCGAGGCTGTTTGATCTGTCGACGGAGTTGCCAGTGGGGCAACCGCTACGTCACAACTCGGCAGTTTGGGCCACGGCAGTGACGCCCGATGGTCGCTTCGCATTTTCAAGCAGCGGTGAAAACGCGGTGCATTGTTGGCGGCTCGCCGAGTCGGGTTTAAAATTTCCGCCCTTTCAAAGTGGCAGTAACTTGGGCAGCATTGATATCAGCGCCGATGGTCAGCAACTGGTAGTCGCCAGTGCCGGTAAACGATCGGCCCAACGCTGGAGTGCTGCGACGGGTAAACCTCTCGGACTCTATTATCCCGACGAAGCGCCGCCATACTGTGCGGCGATCAGTCACGACGGTCGTATCGTCGCGTCCGGCACGATCGGCGATTCCAACGCTAAACTCTGGGACGCTGCCAAGGGCCAACTCTTGGCTGAACTCGCTGGCGAAAGTCATGTGCGACAGATCACCTTTAGTCACGACGATCAGTACGTAGCCACGGCCGGTTTCGGAACCAAGGCGGCTCGCGTCTGGAATGCCAAGACGGGGATGCCTGTGACGCCGTCGCTCGGTCATGGTGCGTATGTGTGGAGCGTAGCGTTCTCACCCGACGCGAAAACGCTGCTCTCGGCCGGTGAAGACAAGCGTGTGCGGATCTGGGATGTCGCGACGGGAAAGCCGCGTGGCCAACCCTTGATGCACCCGGCAGAAGTGTTTTCGGTGACCGTTAGCGGCGATGGAAAGCTGGCGCTAACGGCTTGTCGCGACCATCTGGTTCGCATCTGGGACCTAGCCTCAGGCACACTTTCAGGCACACCGCTCTCGCTCGATACCGAAGCCCGTTCGGCCGCGTTTGATCCGACCGAACAACGCATCGCCACAGCTGGTCGCGACGGCGCGGTGCGTCTGTGGGATATGACGACGCGTAAGGCGTTGGGTGCCGCGTTCGAGCATCCCGACGTCGTCGATCGCGTCTTGTTTCACCCCGACGGCCAAACCGTGTTCACGTGGTGTCGCGATGGCCAAGCACGACTGTGGAGCCTGCCGCGCGAGCGTACCGAGTCGGTCGAGCAAACAAGGCAATGGTGCGAGTTTCTCGTCGGTATGACGCTCGACGAATCCGGCGTCTATCAACCGCACGGCATTCCTCAGCGGCAGAAGCTGCGAGCGCAAGTCGGCCTCAAGTAAGACCGAGCGCTAGTAGGTCTGAGTAAGCAACGATCACCGAGGCTTCGTCGCAACTGTGTTACCAAACGGTTGCCGAACTACAGCGATGCGCAAGAGTGTTTGGATCATCGGTCGCGACCGTGAACCGCCAGCACGACGGCTATGACTATCTGCAGTTTCCCCAATCCCCAATAGAAAGCACACGAAACCGTCGCCAAAGAATGAACGCGACCGAATCGTCGCCAGGAGATCGCGAATGAAACGTACCATCGTCACATCAATCGCATTGTCGGTATGGTTGGCCTTGTTGCGCGGGTGGTGGGTGGAATCGCCAGCCCGCGCCGCCGAGGTCTGGCACTTTCTGGATGCTTGGCACTTTCACAAGCTCGACGGGATCGAGATCCGCCAAGGCGAGCCGGTGTGGCTCAAGGATAAAACGTACGTAGATCGAATGGCATCAACTTAAGCTCTAACCTCTTTTGCAATTAATGCTTGGCGCAGTTCGGCACGTGGTTTGGTCATCAACGGATAAGTCTTCGGATGACGTTTGCGAACTCGCGGCTCACTGCGATCACAACGGTTCGGTAGAACGACTAACGCACGCGACGCATCACTCGGGACGGCCGTCGCCAGCCACCGCAGGGCATCGATGAAACTGATCCGCGCGGGCGAAACGCCTTGACGCTTGGCTGCTGCTAACATCGTCATTCGCACCAAGTTGTACACCAACAGGAACATCGTCAACTCTTTGGTCACACCCTCGACCGTCTGGCAGTGTAGGACATCCAGTTTCATCGTCGTCTTCAAGTGACCAAAGCAGGTCTCGATCGTCCACCGCCAACGATACACGTCACACAACGCTTCGTACGAATACGTTTTCGCATCGCAATGCGTCGTCACCAATGTGATCTCCTGCGAGCGAAAGCCACGCGGTGACACGCGATAACGCAACTCGCGTAACTGCACCGTCGGCGGCAACAACGCATACGCCTCGGCCGAGAGCCACGTCGGTCGCACCGTCGGCTTGTGCCATTGCACGAGTTGATCCCAACGCCCGAGCGATTGTAACCAGCGTGACTGCGGTACCCCGGTGCTCGCTTTCGTCTTGCCACCCTTGGCCAATGCATGCGGGCGATGCGGCGTGAAGTCGACCAGCACGCGCTGATGGACACGAAAAATCGCGTGGACGTGGCGATTCACCAGCAGTGCGAGGTGTGCGAATGAGCAGAAGCCACGATCGCCCAGCAGCACATCGCCCGGTTCGAGTGCCGGGTGGAGTTGAGCCGCCTGAGCCAAGTCGTGCGTACGCCACGGCGCGGTCAGCACTTGTTGCATCAGCCCGCTGCCATAGTGCACCAGCGCCAAGCAATGGGCGATCGGAAAGCCGCAACCCGCTTTTTGCAAACCGTGCTGGCCGAAGTGGTCGCGCAACTCGGCGTTGTCGGGCATCGAGAAACTGGAGCCGTCCAGGATGAACAGACGATGACCGAGCCAGCGATTGGTCTCGCGAACACTCTCGGCCAACGGCAGGAAGATTTTTTAAAACGGAATTGCCCGGACAACTCACGGCCCTTCAAGCCGCTTATCCGACGAAGCGTCTCGAAATCTTCTTTCAAGACGAAGCACATTTCGGTCAGCAAGGGACACTGACACGCGTGTGGGCTCCCAGTGGTTCGCGTCCCACGGCTGTGCGGCAAACCAAGTACGAGTATCTCTACGTGCTGGCGGCGGCGTGTCCCGCGACAGGTCAGGCCGAGGCGTTGCTGACACCAAGCTTGAATATCGAAACGGTGAATGTTTTTCTGCGTGAGTTCGCGGCGACGATTGCACCGGGCGTGCAAGCGGTGCTGATTTGGGATGGTGCGGGCTATCACACCAGTCCACGCTTAGTCGTGCCAGCGAACGTGAGCCTGATCCAATTGCCACCCTACTCACCCGAGCTCAATCCGATCGAAAATCTTTGGCACTACTTACGAAGTCACTACTGGTCGAACCGAGCCTACGCGGACTACGCTGAACTCGAAACGGCAGCCATGCACGCTTGGCAGCAGGTGTGCCACAACTCCCCAACGATTCGCACGGTTTGTCAGGCCAAGCACCTCGAATGCGCACTTATTACTTAGGAAGCGTATTATACTGACGCTTCGCCTCACGTCACTCCCCGCCGGAGATCCCGCCATGCGCCACACGGCTCGCTCATCGTCTGTTGATCGTCGTGACTTCCTAAAGACCGCCGCGATCCTGACCGCCAGCGGTTTGGTTACCACTCGGGCCTCGATGTTGCACGCAGCACCGAGCGTTCGCGAGACGGAACATTTCTGGTGTCATCTCGCGCCCGAGGGACCGTACATCGATTCGCAACGCGATCACAAAGCGTTTGGCTTCGGCGAGGGGAAGATTTTCTACTCTGAAGATAACGCCCAGAGTTGGGCCCACAGCGCGCCGTTTGCCGATGCCGAGAACATCACGTTCAGTTGCTTTCTCAAGAATGGCAACATCTTGTTCGCCACGCGCAACAAGTTATTCTTGAGCACCGACAATCTCAAGACTCATCGCGAGATCATCGTCAAAGACCCACAAGGCCGCGATTACATCCCACACACGCCGCAGAAACCCGATCTGCCCGGCTGGTATTTTCATCCGCTCGACGGCATTCATACCTGGGACGTCGATGGCCGCGAGATGCTCGTGTGGGGCAACTATTGCAACGTGCTCGGCGGGCCGGTGCCGGTCAATATTTACTACTCGACCGATGGCGGCGAGACGGTCAAGATCGCCTACTCTTTCGGTCGTAATCCGAAGTTTCAGGAACCGGGCGTCGAGCCGGCGAACTACTTGGGCGACCCGAACACGCCGGTGTTGTGTCGACACGTTCACTGTGTCACGTATCATCCGGCCGAGCGGGCCTTCTACGCTTGCACGGGCGATATCAACCGCGGCTTCGGCAACGAGTGCCACTGGCTGCGCGGCGTGTACGATGCCAAGAGCGACACCTGGGAATGGCGCGTCGTGATCTCGGTCAATTCGAACTCGCGTTACAAGTCGGGCGGTATCAACTTTGTCGACGGGCAACTGTACTGGGCCGCCGACGCGAATGGCCCCAAGCCGATGGGCGAGAAACATGACCGTGGCATCTTCCGCTGTGCCCCGGCCGACTTCACCGATCACTCGAAACACACGCTGCTGTTCGACGCCGAGTTCGAGATGGCCAACATGATTATCGAGGATGGCGTGATCGTGGCGGGCCATTGTGCGCCGGCATCGACGTACAAGACCGGCATCGCGTTTTCGCCGGACCTCGGCAAGACCTGGGCGCAATACGATCTGGCCGAGTACGGCGCTCGTTCGCCGCTCCGGTTTCAAGCGAAGAACAGCGACGGTTGGTTCCGCGTCGATTTGCGCAAAGGTTGGATCGAACGGGCCGAGGTGTTGTTCATCAAGCCCAAGGCATGAACCAAATTTAGCCCACGGTGAACACACCGTGGGTTGGACTTGGGACCGACTCGTCCAGTGGCGACGGCGTTCGTTCCCGATGGGATTGCGTGCCCGTCGGACGAGCATTCGGCACGTCGTTGAAGGGGCCACCCCGCGCGTGTTCACGCGGGGCTAAACCGGCGGAACGACGCGGTTTTCCTGTTGTCTTACCTCCCCCGATCGGCCAGAATATAGAAACCACGCCGGAGCCGATCCGTCGGCCTCCACCCCATTCCCGCCCCTACCGATTGCCTACCTTGCCGATGTTCGTCACTCCCACCTGGGATCGTTGTTTTCGTGCGCTTGGGCTGACGCTGATCGTCTGTCTTTTCGGCCTCACCTGCGGGTCGAATGCCGACGCGGCGGGGCCCGAGTTCACGCCGGCCAGCGTCACGTTTCTGACCAAGTACTGCATCAAGTGCCACGCGGCCGATATGCCCAAGGCGGGCCTGTCGCTGCACACGTTCAAAGATGCCGCGGCGGTGCTCAAGGGTCGCAAGCATTTCGACTCCATGATCGACATGATCGAAAGCGGCGAGATGCCGCCGGAAAAGCACCCGCGTCCGACCGCCGACGAACAGGCCGCGTTTCTCAAGAGCGTGCGTGCCATCTTCGAACATGCCGATACGAGCGGCAAACCCGACCCGGGCAGCGTGACGATCCGGCGGCTCAATCGCACCGAGTACAACAACACGGTGCGTGACCTGCTGCTGGCCGACTTTGCACCCGCTGAGGATTTTCCAGCCGACGATGTGGGCCATGGATTCGACAACATCGGCGACGTGCTCACGGTCTCGCCGATCTTGATGGAACGCTACTTGGCCGCGGCCGAGACGATCGCCAACCGCGTGATCCTGGTCGACATTCCCAAGCCGTCGAAGCGTTACCTGTCGGGCCGTTATCTCCAGCCGAACAATGCTCAGACGCCGCAGGGCCGGTTTCGGCCGATGGATGTGACGGCCAAAGAACCGTTCAACTCAGGCCCCTTCGCCGCGACGGGCGATTATCTGAAACTGACCGCCGATGCCGAGTTGATTTTGCGAGCGAACTTATACGCCGAGACCAAGAGCCAGAAACCGGTCAAGGTCGCGCTCTTCATCACCGGCAAAGATCTGCCCGAGTATTCGAGCGATGCCGAAGTCGATCAACTGCTGGGCGCCGCCTTGCCGCAGATGCGCCCGCTGAAGATTTTGGGGACGTTCGAGATCACGGCCCGTGACGCGAAAAAGCCGCAGTCGATCGAGGTGCCGGTCAATCGCATTCGCAATATCAATCGCGCCGGTGTGGCGCTCATCAAGCCGGCCGAGGGCGAAGAGCCCGCCAAGCTGCACATCGAGCATATCTCCAGCGAAGGGCCGCTCGACACCCGTCCGGCGTCGCATCGGATGTTGCTCGCTTGTTCGTCGGAGAAGTCGCAACCGGAACAAACCCGCGAAGTGATCACGCGCTTGGCGAACCGCGCGTACCGTCGGCCGGCCACCAAGAACGAGATCGAAGCGCTGGCCAAGTTTGTCGACCAAGCCGTGGCCGATGGTCAGAAGTGGGAAGCCGGTATGCGGCTCGCCGTGACCGCGCTACTCTGCTCGCCGAAGTTCTTGTTCCGCGTCGAACTCGACAATCGCCCCGACTCGGTCGACGCGCATCCGATCGACGAGTTCCAACTCGCCTCGCGGCTCAGCTATTTCATTTGGAGCAGCATGCCCGACGACGAGTTGTTCGCGTTGGCGAAGCAGGGCCAGCTCACGAAGAACCTCGACGCTCAGGTCCGTCGCATGCTCAAGGACCCCAAGGCGACGGCGCTCGTCGACAACTTTGCGATGCAATGGTTGCAGTTGGGCAAGCTGCAAACCTTGTCGCCCGACCCGCAGTTGTTTCCGAGTTACAATGAGAAGCTGCGGCAATTGATGATGACCGAGACGAAGCTGTTCTTGAGCGAGATCGTTCGCGAAGATCGCAGCGTGCTCGACATGATTCAGTCGGACTACACGTACCTGAACGAGCAGTTGGCCAAGCATTACGGCATTAGCGATCTCTTTCGTAAGCAAGTCGCCGAGCTTGCCAAGCAAGGTGGTCCGCAACTCAAGTTCACCGACTTCACACGCGTGCCGCTCAAGAGCGCCGATCGTGGCGGGCTGTTGACGCAAGCGAGTGTGTTGACCGTCACGTCGAATCCGACGCGCACGTCGCCCGTGAAGCGTGGCCGTTGGGTGCTCGAGCAGATTCTCGGCACGCCGCCACCGCCGCCGCCGCCGAACGTGCCCGAGCTTGAGCAGCAAAAAGATCAGCTCACCGGCTCGCTCCGCCAACGGATGGAGCAACACCGCAAGAACCCGGCCTGTGCGAACTGTCATGCTCGCATGGACGCGATCGGCTTCGCCTTTGAGAACTACGACGCCGTCGGTGCGTTGCGCAAGAAGGATGGCGAGTACGACATCGAAACCAGCGGGACTTTGCCGGATGGCCGGAATATCCAGGGCGTGGCCGATTTGAAACAGGTGCTGATCGAGAAGAAAGAGTTGTTTGCTCGGTCGCTGGCCGAGAAAATGACCACGTATGCGGTTGGCCGAGGGCTAGAGTATTACGACAAACGGGCCATCGATCGGATCGTCTCCGGCGTGGCTCAAGATGACTTCAAGTTTTCACGATTAGTGATCGAGATTGCCAAGAGCGATCCGTTCCGAATGCGTCGAGGAAAGGAAAATTCTCCATGAGTTTTGCCAACAAGTTGTCACGTCGCACGGTGCTCCGCGGTATGGGTGCAGGCATGGCCCTGCCGTGGCTCGAGGCGATGGGACCGATCGCGGCCTGGGGTGCGACCGGCGAGCGCGGCGCGAAGACCGCTCCGAACCGGATGGCGTTTCTCTACGTCCCCAACGGCGCGAACATGGAAGATTGGACGCCGTCGTACGACGGTCCGATCGGCGAGCTGCCGAAGATCCTCGCGGAATTGCAGGACTACAAAAGCGACTTCAACATCCTCACCGGACTGACGGCCGACAAAGCCCGGTCGCACGGCGATGGCGGCGGCGATCATGCCCGCGCCCTGGCCGCGTTCCTCACCGGTGCTCAACCGCGCAAGACCGACGGCACCGACATTCGCGCCGGCGTCAGCGTCGATCAACTCGCCGCGTCGCGCATTGGCGATCAAACCCGGCTCGCCTCGCTCGAAATTGGTTGCGACGCCAGCAACATGGCCGGCAATTGCGACTCGGGCTATAGCTGCGTCTACAGCTCGACCATGTCGTGGCGCTCGGCCACGCAGCCGCTGCCCAAGGAACCGAATCCGAAACTGGTGTTCGAGCGACTCTTCGGCGGTGCGAGCGATGGCGATCGAGCCAAACGCGACGCCGTGCGGAAGAGCATCTTGGATTTCGTCCGCGACGACTCGGCCGCACTCGCCAAGCAACTCGGCGTCAACGATCGTCGCAAGCTCGACGAGTACTTCACGTCGATTCGCGATATCGAGCAACGGATCGAGCGGGCGGCGAAGTTGCCCGAGGTGAAGAAGCCCGACGTGACGATGCCCGCCAGTGTGCCGACCGACTACGAAGAGCACTGCCGGCTGTTGTGTGACCTGCTCGTGTTGTCGTTCCAGACCGACGTGACGCGGATTGCCACATTTGTCTTGGCCAACGAAGGAAGCAACCGTCCCTACAAGTTCATCGGCGTTTCCGAAGGGCACCACGATCTATCGCACCATGGCAACGACAAGGCGAAGAAGGCCAAGATCGCCGAGATCAACCGCTTCCACATGCGGCAGTACGCGTACCTGATCGGCAAGCTGAAGAGCGTGCAAGAAGGGTCCGGCACGTTGCTCGATCACTGCTTGGTGGCCTACGGCAGCGGCAACAGCGACGGCAATGCCCACAACCACGACAACTTGCCGATCCTGCTCGCCGGTCGTGGCGGCGGCACCGTGAAGACCGGCCGCCACATTCGCTACACGAACGAGACGCCGCTGAATAACTTGTGGCTTTCGATGCTCGAGCGGATCGACGTCCGCGTGCCGTTCCTGGGCGACAGCACCGGGGCGCTACAGGGTTTGGCGGGATAAGCCCGGGGCAATGACGAATGTCGAAGTTCAAATGTCGAATGAATGCCGAAGCCTGAATGAGCGAATGACGAAGCTTCCCTTGGGCTCTATCGTCTCAAGAGCGAGTGTTTGAACTCGAGTTTCGCATTCGGCGTTTCCATCGACGCTTATCCCCGTCCCATCCGTGTTCATCAGCGTCCCCTTACGCCGCCATCTCGTCACAGCCGGTACATCTCACTTCCGGCTCGGCTTGCCAGATCAAAACACCAAGGGCGTCGCGATCGTGGGATCGGACGCCCTTGGTGTTTGAACGGTATGTCGGCAGCGGCGATTGGCCGGCTTAGAAATTGTTCTCTTCGACCTGACGCTTGTAGTCGTCTCGTTCGCGACGCGTCGCTTCGAGATCGAACAACAGATACTTCATGTCCAGTCGCAACTGGCTCAGGGCGTCTTGAACCAGATTCATGATCTTGCGGCGACGCTTGGTGCTATCCACCACGCGGCCCAGCAGCACCTCGAGTCGCAACCGGTGCTCGACCGGCAACTCGACGACCGCTGCCTTGAGGTCGATCAAGTCTTGCGGCAACTCTTCCACGCTCGGGCTGATCACGGGATTGGCAGGATTCATGACGTTGGCTCTCCAAAGGTGCTGCGAGTTCGGTACCTTCCCTTAGAGCAGAGCCCATGCCGGAACGCAAACTTTTGCCAGCACGCGTGTCGCAAGTCCCATGCGGGTAAAACTTTAGGAAAACTGCCCGAAATCGCAAAATCGCGCGGGCGTGTTGACGTTTCGCCACAACCTGCTCTGGAGCCAGTACGTAAATCCTGATAAAAAGCCATGTTGCGTCGATGTCGCCGGAGGCGGCAGCGTGTGGCCGGGCGGCATCATGAACCCCGGCTCGCGACGATTTTTTGCAGGACGGAAGGACGGATCCGACCCAATGCAACGTGTTGGGCAAAATTTGCGGTGCCTCTTGGGGCTGCTCGGGCTGTTGCTCGTGACCGAGGTCGCGCGCGCCCAGGGTCCGCTCCGCGACGGGTTCGAGACCGCCGAGATCGCCTGGCGCGAACTGGGTAGCGACGTCCCGCTCCGCATCGAGATTCACGAACGGGCTCCCCGCGAACCCCACAGCGGCGCGGCCTGCGAGTTCCTGCAATACTCGACCGGCGGCAACGGTCAGCGCAGCTTGATCGGCTACCCGCTCGGTCGGGCCAGCGTGATCCCCGAACTCACGCCGTCCGTCTGGGTCCGTTGCGATCGACCCGGTGTGCAACTCCTTGTGCGTGTCGTGCTGCCGCGAACTCGTGACCCGCGCACCGGCGAGCCGCTCACGACATTGCTCGGCGGCACGAGCTACAGTCGCAGCGGCGTGTGGGAGCAACTGCGCATCGGCGATCTGCCGACGCTGCTCGCGCGCGAGGTGCGCGTGTTGCGGCTACAGAATCGCACCGACATCGACACCGGCGAAGCGTTCGTCGATCGCTTGATGCTCAACATTTACACCGGCGGCGGTCGTTCGCAGCTTTCGATCGATGATCTGGAAGTCACCGGCATCGTGGCCGGCGCCGCGCCCGCGACCACGCCTCCCGCGCCGGGTGCGCCGTCGCCGTCGATGCCCGAGCCCGGCGCGCGACGCAAGATCGAGACCAGCGGCTCGGTGCTGCTCGTCGATGGTCGGCCGTATTACCCGCGCATCGTGGAGTACCGTGGCGAGCCGCTCGTGTTTCTGCGCGGCCTCGGTTTCAACGGCATTGTCGTCGACACGTTCCCAGCCCCCGAGTTGCTGACCGAAGCGATTCAACAACGGCTGTGGATCGTGAGTCCACCGCCACGACCACCGGGGCTCGACGATCCGCAGGCGGTGCTGGCTCCGGTGCCCGAATTGGCCACGACACAAGGCGTGATCCTCGCGTGGCATCTCGGTGGGCCGCTCACCGGTCGCGAAGTCGACACGACCAAACGCTGGAGCGACTATCTGCGCCGCTTTGATCGCGAGTCAGGTCGTCCCTTGATCGCCGAAGCCGAGACCGACCTGCGCACTTACTCGCGCTATGTCGATGCCTTGGTGCTGAAGCGTTTGCCGTTGGGCACGAGTTTCGAGTTGAACGATTACGCCACGTGGCTGCGCGAACGGCCGAAGCTCGCGCGACCCGGCACGCCCACGTGGAGCGTGGTGCAAACGCAGCTCGCGCCCGAGTTGCAAATGCAGGTCGCCGGTCTCTCGGCAGGTCGCGCTCCCTCGCCGACCGTAAGTGTCGAGCAAGTGCGACTGCTGGCGTATCACGCCTTGGCCAGCGGCGCGCGGGGCTTGTTGTTTCAATCGCCCGCGCGGCTCGACGCTCAAGACCCGATCACGCGCACCCGGGCCGCTGGTCTCGAGTTGCTCAACTACGAACTCGATGCGATCGAGCCGTGGGGCGCGTCGGGCTCGCTCGTTGCCACGGCCGCAGTCACCACGGCCGAGGTCCCCAAGCCCGGCACGTCGGCGGTCATTCCCGGTCAACCGCCCAAGTTGCTCGACTACAATCTGCCGCCGCTGCCCGATGTGCAAGTCGCGTTGCTGCAAACCGAACGCGCCCGATTGCTGATGCCGCTGTGGACCGGCGCGGGTGCTCAGTACGTGTCGGGCCAACAAGCGGCGAGCGGCGCTTCGTTCGTGATTCCCGGCGTGCCCGAGGCCAACGATGTCTATCGCATTTCTCCCGGCGGGCTGCCTCCGGCGCGGCACAATCGTGTGACCGGCGGCATTCGCGTATCGCTCGACGAGATGAGTTTGACCTCGCTGTTGGTGATGACCCAAGACCCGGTCGTGATGAGCGCTTTGCAACGCCGCTCGAACGAGCGTGGCAGTCGCATCTTGCAGCTGCAACGCGAACTGAGCGCGGCCGAGTTGCAACGCACGGTCGAGATCGACGCACAACTCGCGGCCACGGGACGAGTCGCGCCGCAGGCCCGACAGTTAATCGCTACGGCGCAACGCGATTTGCAACTGGTCGACGCCCCGGGCATGGCCCGTGAGCCGGCCGCGGCTTATGAACAAGCGCGGCGCGCCCTGCGGCCATTGCAGCTCATTCAACGCGCGCACTGGGAACAAGCCGTCAAGCCGCTCGGTTCGGCGATCGCCGGGCCACTGTCGGTTAATTACAACACGTTGCCCGCGCATTGGAATTTTGTGAATCAGTTGCCCGCCTATCGGCCGATCGCCAATCTGTTGCCGGGCGGCGACTTCGAGCAGATCGATCAGATGCTCCGCAGCGGCTGGCAACACTTCGAGCATCCGCAGGAAGGGATTCAATCGAACGCTGAGCTGTCGAGTCAAACCCGGGCCGAGCGGCAAAACCGCGGCTGTCTGCGGCTCGCGGCGTGGTCGACGGTCGAGCGTGGCACAGGGCTCATCGAGTCGCCGCCGTTGTGGATCACGAGTCCCGGCGTGCCGGTTGAAAGTGGCACGTGGCTGCGGATCTCGGGTTGGTTGCGGATCGCGAAGGCGATCACGGGCAGTCTCGACGGCGTGATGATCATCGACTCGATCGGCGGCGAACCGTTGGCCGAGCGGATCGGCGACGCGCCCGGCTGGCGGCAGTTTGTGTTGTATCGTTACGTGCCGCGGACGGGGTCGCTATCGTTGACCGTTGCCTT
>JAEUIL010000200.1 GCA_016794255.1 Planctomycetaceae bacterium
GTCAAACACCCCCTCGCAGTGACGTTCCGCAGCCCCGAAATCTGATAGTCACTTAATCAGTACAGTGCTAGAATGCCCCCTAGAGGACGAAAGATGATGCGCGGTATACGCACCATCAGGAAATGATTGCCTACAACCAAGGCTAGCAGCGCATGGCACGGAAGGTAATTCTGGACGTGGATCCGGGCATCGACGGAGCGGTCGCGCTGGCAATGGCGTTGTTCGATCCACGGCTCGATGTCGTCGCGGTGACGGCCGTGGGGGGCAATGTCTCGGCTTCGCAGGCCACGCGCAACGTGCAAGCGATCATCGAGCAACTCGATCCGCCGCGCTGGCCGCGGATCGGGGCGGCGAGCGAACCCGAGCGAGCGCCGATCACCGACCGCCGCGACTTGCACGGGCCCGACGGCTTGGGCGGGGCCAACTTTGTCACCGCCGAGCTGCATCACCGGCACTCGTCCGAGAAGGTCCTGACCGACGAGCTGCGTTCCTCGCCCGATCAGGTCACGATCCTCACGCTTGGGCCACTCACGAACATCGCCGCAGTGTTGCGACGCGATCCGGGCCTGGCCGGTCAGATCGGGCATCTGATGATGTCCGGTGGCGCGGTGCGAGTCTCGGGCGATGTCACGCCGACCGCCGAGTTCGGCATCTTCTGCGATCCGATGTCAGCCCGGATGGCGTTTCGATCCCGCGCGACCAAAACACTCGTGCCGCTCGATGTGACCCAACAAGTCGCGTTCACATACGGACATCTCGATCAGTTTCCCGACGAGTCGTCGCGTGTCGGCCGGTTGTTGCGTAAGGTGTTGCCCTTCGCGTTCCGGGCTCATCATCAGCGACTAGGGCTCGAGCACATTTTCTTGCCCGACGCGGTGACGGTCGCGGCGTTGCAACATCCCGAGCTGTTTCAGGTGCAATCGCTCGGCGGCGATGTAGAAACGACCGGCGAATTGACCGCGGGTTCCACGGTGTTTGATCGCCGCGTCTCGCCCGAGTGGCGTGGTAACATGGAGGTCGCGCTCGAAATCGACCCCACGTCGATCATGGACGTCGTGCTGCGCAGCTTGGCCGAGGCCGCCAAACAAACCCGCGACTAACCGCCCTTCTTCACCCGATCGTCAGCCCCACGATCCCGCCGCTCGCTTGCGGTTTCGCGCCCACACCCTTCACTCACGGCGCAGGCAACGGCCACGTCGGCGCCTTCATATTCGGAATCAACTCCGGCACGACAATGCCCGTGTCGCCTTGCAGCGCTGGCGGCGGAGCGACGAACCCGGCGGTTTGATTACCGCGGCGGAGTCCCTCGGCGCGGGACATCAACTCGTGTGTCGGCTTCACCATTTGCGGCTTGAGTTCAAAGTCGAGCGCGCGTTCATCGCGCAGTTCAACCGGCACGAGATTCTCGGTCACAAAGTCGAGCGGAAACCAATCGTACCACGGGGCCGGGATGTACTGCTTCACTTCGAGCGTTTCGTAACCATCTTTCACGATCCGCACGTTACGCGTGCCGTAGTACACATAGTCGGTGGCGACGGGCGTCGTCCCGATCTCGTAGTTGTCGATGTACACGAGCGCCCCGGGCGGATTCGTGCGGACCGTCAAGCGGCGTTGAATGCAACCGCTCGCCGATGACATGAGTACCATGCCCACGATGGCATAGAGCAGTCGCTGCAGCGGCAATGGAATAAGCCACAAACGCATGACACGGATCAACCGAGAGATACCCTGGGGCTAGTACTGATAGCAGCAGATCGCCCGATCTGCGGCGGGACTATACCGGCGTCGACACGCTCGGGCCAGATCAGTTAGAGTTCGCCCCCCAACCCCCAGGTTAAGGCGGACACTTCGCATGCATCTGACCTTGGTTCACGACTGGCTCACCGGCTTGCGCGGCGGCGAGAAGTGCCTCGATCTGTTGTGTCGCCGCTTTCCTCAGGCCGAGTTGCTCACCCTGCTGCATCGACGTGGCTCTACGACACCCGCGATCGAACGGATGCCGATTCGTGCCAGCTTCTTGCAGCATATCCCGGGCATCCAGCAGCACTATCGCTGGTCGTTACCGCTCATGCCGCTCGCGATCGAGTCCCTGGCCGTGAAACGCACGACAGACTTGGTGCTCAGCTTCAGTCATGCGGTCGCCAAGGGCGTGATCGCGCCGCGCGACGTGCCCCATGTTTGCTACTGCTTCACACCGATGCGTTACGCCTGGCATTTGCGTGACGAGTATTTCAGCCCCAACGAACGCCGCCGCACGCTCGTCGATCGCGCTCGCGATGCGGTGCTCGATCGGCTCCGCGATTGGGATCGAGCCGCGGCGGAGCGCGTGACCCGGTTTGTGGCCATCAGCCGCACGATCGCCGAACGCATTCGCGAATGCTATGGCCGCGAGAGCACGATCATTTATCCGCCAGTCGACACCGAGTTCTACACCCCGGCCGACAACGACCGACCACGCGACGACTATTATCTTTGCGTCTCGGCGCTCGTGCCGTACAAACGACTCGATCACGCCATTGCCGCCTGCGTGCGAACCGGTCGTCGGCTGGTCATCATCGGCACCGGACCCGAACGAGCCCGGCTCGAACAGCTTGGCCAAGGCTGCGTGCAGTTCCTGGGTTGGCAGAGCGACGAAGTCATTCGCGACCATTTGCGTCGCTGCCGGGCGTTGTTGTTCCCCGGCCACGAAGACTTCGGCATTGTCCCGGTCGAGGCGCAGGCTTGCGGAGCGCCGGTGATTGCCCTAGCCCAGGGAGGCGCGACCGAAACCGTGCTTCCGGCAAGTGAAACGGCTCACGGCAGCGGCGTGCTCTACGAGCAACCGACGATCGCGGGCCTGAGCGACGCCCTCGATTGGTTCGAGGCTCACGCCGAGCAATGCGACCCGCAGTTGGCACGGGAACAAGCCGAGCAATTCACCGTCGCGCGTTACGAGCAATCGCTAGTCGCGCTATTGGCCGAGTACTGTCCCCACGTTGGGCACGCGTCTCGCGTGCCAGCGGCCACCACGGCGAACGACTTGTCACTCGTGGGCGTTTAACCGCCTCGGTCGACGTTCTACTTCAGCTCGCGCAACCGCACGTGGCGAATATCCACGCGATCGCCGTGTCCCAAGAAGCCAATGTGACCGCTCTTACGTGCTAAGCCCGGATGGGCCGCACCGTCGAGAGTGCCGTTCTTGGTCGCCTCATCCAGATCGGCATCGACGATCGTCGTGCCGTTGAGGACGATCTTCACCTTGCGACCGACGACGGTCACTTCTTGCTGGTTCCACTCGCCGAGCGGCTTGAGATAATCGGTTTTGGCCGGCACGATGCCGTAGATCGAGCCATGAGCCTGGTACGGCTTAAGGTTCGCATACTTTTCGTGCTTGTGATCGAGGATTTGTAGTTCAATGCCGTCGAGATGCAGATTCCCGCTGGTCTTCTTCGGACAGCGAATCCCCAGCCCGTTGTTGGCGCCGGCCGTCAGCTTGAACTCGAATTGAATCACGAAGTCGGCATACTCGCGTTCGGTGAGCAGATTGCCCTTCGAGCCAGGCACGCAGACGATCGCACCGTCTTCGACTCGATACGCGCCGGGTTCGCTAACCCAGCCGTTGAGCGTCTTGCCATCGAAGAGTTCGACAAAGCCGGGCTCGGCTGCAGCGACGAGGTTCGACACGAAGACGGTTAGCACAATTGCCGCAAGCAGACGAAACATGGCGTGACTCACTTTTCAAGACGACGATCGAACGGAGGCAACGAGTCGCTATTCTTCTCGATCGTCGGACGACTCTCAATCGGAAAATGGGTTCCGAGCCGGTTTGAATGGTGTAATTGCGGGCGAGGACACGCTCAGCCGCCTTTATCGTTTAACTAACAGGCCAATATCCGTTGCATCGGGCGAGGTGCCGGGGGATAATCATGGTTGCTCAACTGTCCCTCCGCACGACTGCTTTCCTGGCGACTTGCTCGTCTACAGGGAACAGCCCCCGCCGTTCGTGAGTCCCGCCATGCGAAGTCTTTCGAGAACGTGTCTCGTTGCTTGTTTATGTCTGCTCGGCATGAATGACCTGGTCGCGCCTGCGAGCGCGGCCGAGGCGCCGATCACGTTCGAGTCGCATGTCCGGCCGATTCTCAAAGCCCAATGCTTTCACTGCCACGGCGAAGACGGCGAGAAAAAAGGGGGCCTCGATCTGCGGTTGGTGCGGTTCATGGCCACGGGTGGCGAGTCGGGACCGGCCGTCGAGCCCGGCAAGGCGCAGAGCCTGTTGCTCGACCGGATCACGAGCGACGAGATGCCGCCGGGCGAGAAGAAACTCAGCGCCGCCGAGAAGTCACTGATCGAGCGGTGGATCGCCGCCGGAGCCAAGACTGCAAAGCCCGAGCCGCAGCAACTCAGCGAGTTTACCGACGACGAAGTTGGCTTCTGGTCGTTTCAACCCGTGCGACGACCGCCGTTGCCGCAGGTCACCGCCCACGATCGCGTGCGGACCCCGATCGATGCGTTTATCTTGGCGAAGCTGGAAGCAAAGCAACTCACGTTATCGCCCGAGGCTGATCGCCGCACGTTGATTCGCCGCGCGTACTTCGACCTCGTCGGACTGCCACCCACGCCTGAGGCGGTGGACCGTTTCATCCACGACCCTGCGCCGGATGCGTATGAACGGTTGATCGACGAACTGCTCGAATCGCCCCGTTATGGTGAACGTTGGGCCCGGCATTGGCTCGATGTGGCCGGCTATGCCGATAGCGACGGGTACTCCGACAAAGATCTCGAACGCAAGTACGCCTACAAGTATCGCGACTATCTCATTCGGGCGTTGAACGCCGATCGACCGTGGAATGAGTTGATTCAAGAACAGCTAGCCGGCGACGAACTGGCTCCCGCGGGGTTCAAGAATCTGAGTCCGACCGACGCCGATAAGCTGATCGCCACCGGCTTCTTGCGGATGGGTCCCGACGGTACCGGCGACACGGCGGTGGATCCGAACGTGGCTCGCAATGACTGCGTGGCCGAGACGATTAAGATTGTCTCCACCTCGCTGCTCGGCTTAACAGTCGGCTGTGCTCAATGTCACACACATCGTTACGATCCGATCACGCATGTCGACTACCATCGACTCCGGGCCGTGTTTGAGCCGGCGCTCGATTGGAAGTTGTGGCGGGTGCCGCAGGCGCGGCTCGTGTCGCTCTGGAGCGATGAACAAAAGGCGCTCGCCGCCGCGTGCGATGCCGAGGTGAAGCGTTTGACCCAAGAACGAACCGACGCCTACGAGCAACTCGCGCATGAAGTGCGTGAACGGGGCATGGAAGGACTTGAGGAAAGTCTCAAGCAACAACTCCGCGAGGCCTTCAAGACGCCGGTAGCCAAGCGATCGGCCGAGCAAAAGGCGCTGTTGGTCAAGTATCCCAAGGCGAACATTCCGGTCGCGACGTTCTTGGAACGCAACGCGAAAGCCGAGTACACGGCGATTACCGATCGGTTCGCGCCGCTGATCGAAGCGGCTCAGAAACGTCGCCCGGCCGAGGATTTTGCGCACTGTCTCACCGAGATTCCGGGACGAGTGTCGCCGACGTTCTTGTTTCATCGGGGCGATTTCAATCAGCCGAAGCAAGCGGTCGAACCGGGCGAGTTGGCCGTGCTGTGCTCGACCGGCGGGGGCAAGATCGCGGCTGACGATGCTCAGTTACCGACCTCGGGGCGACGCTTGGCGTATGCTCGGCACTTGACCGACGGTCGGCATCCGCTGGTCGGCCGGGTGTTCGTCAATCGTGTGTGGCTGCATCACTTCGGGCGTGGCATCGTGAACACGCCCGGCGACTTCGGCACGCTCGGCGAACGTCCGACGCATCCCGAGTTGCTCGACTGGCTCGCCGACGAGTTCGTCGCCAGTGGTTGGAAGCTGAAGCAACTGCATCGGTTGATTATGACGTCGAGCGTGTATCGGCAAGAGAGTAAAGCTGAAAGCGGAAAGCTGAAAGCAGGCGAGCATGTTCAGCTTTCAGCTCTCGGTTCTCAGCTTTCGATTGACTCCGACAACCGGTTGTTGTGGCGGATGAATCTTCGTCGCCTCGATGCCGAGACGCTGCGCGACGCGATCTTGGCGACGAGTGGAAAGCTGACGCACAAGCTGTACGGACCCGCGGTTCCGGTTGCTCCGGACGAAGCGGGCCAGGTGATTATCGGCGTCGATACGCGCGACGGTGCGGGCCGACCCACGGGCAAGAAGGTGCCGCTGTTCGAAGAGGAATTTCGCCGCAGCGTGTATGTCCAGGTGCGACGCACGCTGCCGCTGGCGATGCTCGATGCGTTCGACGCGGCGACCCCGGTGCCGAACTGCACGGCCCGTAGCTCATCGACCGTGGCTCCGCAATCGCTCTTGCTCATGAACAACGATTTCGTCGTGCAGCAGGCCGACCACTTCGCGGCCCGGATCATCGCCCAAGCTGGCAAAGACCTGACCGAGCAAGCTCGTTGGGCATGGCGATTGGCCTTGTCGCTCGATGCAAATTCCGAGCAACTCGCCACCGCCGTCGCATTCATTCGGGCGCAGACCGACGACTACGGCGCGATCAAAACTCCGAGCATGATGGCCAACATCCGCGAGCAACGGGCCCTCTCGGCCCTTTGTCAGGCGCTGTACTGCTCGAACCCGTTCCTGTATGTCGATTAGCGACCGTTGGAAGCTGGCGAAACGCCACTCTACAGCGACGGCAGAATCGCGTATGTTATGGGTCTGACCGCGTTGATGTGGTTCGCATTCTCAGACTGGCCCCTTTCGATTTCGCCCGCGATTCATGCTCGATCTAGCTCAAATCCCTCCGTTTGAACCCATGACCGGGATCCGCGGCGGACACGCCCAGACCATTCTCGGCGCGTATTGGCCCGTGGCGCGCGACTCGGATCAAGGCGCGAAGTTTCTCATCCCGCTCGACGACGGCGACGCGATCGTGGCTCACGACCGCTGTCCGGCCTCGTGGCAACTCGGCCAGCGAATCGTGCTGCTCGTGCATGGCCTGGGCGGCTCGCACGTTAGCTCGTACATGCGGCGCATGTCGAGCAAGCTGGCCCGGCTCGGTATTCGTGCGGTGCGGATGGATCTGCGCGGCGTCGGTGCCGGCATGCCGCACGCGCGTCATCCCTATCACGGCGGACGCAGCGACGATGTGCAGGCCGTGATCCAGTATCTCGTGAGCCTCGCTCCTACGTCGCCCATTACTGCGGTCGGTTATTCGCTCGGCGGCAACATGGTGCTCAAACTGCTCGGCGAGTTGAACCGCGACGAATGTCCGACGCTCGACAGCGGCATTGCGGTCTGTCCACCGGTTGACTTGCGAGCTGGTTCCGAAGGACTCGCCCGGTTGGGCAACTGGATTTACGACAAGTTCTTTGTCAAACTGTTGTTCAGCCAACTTGGACAACGACTGCGCATGCGTCCCGATGCGTTCCGCGGCGCGTTTGCTCGCCGACCCCGGACGCTCCGCGAGTTCGACGAGATTTTCACCGCGCCGCTGGGTGGCTTTCGCTCGGCCCACGATTATTACGCCCGGGCGAGCGCCGGTCCGTTGCTCTCGCGCATCGAGCGCCCCACGTGGATCGTGGCCGCGGCGGATGATCCGATCGTACCTATCGATTCGATCCGCCAAGCGACGATGAGCGACCAGGTGCAAGTCACAGCCACGCGTCATGGCGGACATCTCGGCTTTGTCGGACGACGCGGCCGCGATGCCGATCGACATTGGCTTGACTGGCGCTTGATGGAATGGATCGCCGCCTTGCCGCGCTGCAATCCACTCGCAAATTTCGAGTTGGTCCCCGCGACGACGTAGGGCACAATGAATATCGCGCCCAGCGAGCTCTCGCGGGCCGTGATTCCTGGTCAGATTTTCACGCCACACGTGAGGCAATCATGAGCCAGCAACCGCTTCGGATTGGAATCGTGGGCTTGGGTGGCAACACGCGAGCGCGGCATGTGCCGGGTCTGCTCGCGTGTCCCGATGTCGAGATCGTCGCGGTCTGCAATCGTCGGCCCGAGTCGACGGCGGCCGTTGCTCAAGAGTTCCACATTGCCCGGACCTACGCACGTTGGCAAGACCTGCTCGACGATCCGGCCGTGAACGCGGTCGTGATCGGCACGTGGCCCTACCTGCATCAGCCGATCACCGTCGCTGCGATCGAACGGGGCAAGCATGTGCTGTGCGAGGCGCGGATGGCGATGAACGCCGCCGAGGCCCAGGTGATGCTCGCCGCGAGTGAAGCTCGGCCCGAGGTCGTGTGCCAACTGGTGCCGAGTCCGTATGGTCTGCGCATTCACAAACAAGTGCAGCGGTTGATCGACGGCGGCTATCTCGGCGAGCTGCGCGAGGTGGTCGCGATCGCTACGAACGATGGACTTGCCGACCCCGCCACGCCGCTCGCTTGGCGACAAGTGGCCGAGCTGTCGGGCGTCAACATGCTCACGCTCGGCATCGTGCATGAAGCGTTGATTCGCTGGATCGGCGATCCGGTGCGCGTGCTCGCTCAAGCTCGGGCCTGCACCGCCGAACGACTCGATCCGGCCACCGGAGCGCTGCGTCGCGTGGGGACGCCCGACAGTGTGCAAGTGTTGGCCACGTTCGACGACGGCGCGCAGGGCATGTATCACGTCAGCGGCGTCACGCGGTTCGGGCCGGGCACGCAGATTCATCTCTACGGCAGCGAAGGGACCTTGAAGCTCGAACTGATGCCGCACGAACGGATTTGGGGAGCCCGGCGCGGCGACTCGGTGTTGAGTGAGATTCCATTGATCGACGATCCGACCGGTGGTTGGCGCGTGGAGAGTGATTTTGTCGCTTCGATTCGCGAGGGGCGGCCCGTCGAGTTCACCGATTTTGCGAGCGGCGTGCGCTACATGGAGTTCACCGAGGCCGTGGCCCGCAGCGCGGTGAGTGGCCACGCCGTGCTGTTGCCCTGGTCCTGAGTTGGCGCTGAATGAGGTGTCCGTCATCGATTCGCTCCACGCTCCGACCGGGCGATGTTATCGCTGTTTCCGACCGCAGAGCGTCTGCTACTGCGCAAGCATCCCGCGGATTGAGAATCGGACCGACGTGCTGATCTTGCAGCACATGCGCGAGCGGTTTCATCCGTTCAACACCGCGCGACTGTTGCACATGGGCCTCGGCCGCTCGACGTTGCTTGTCGATCATACGCCACAACTGGCCCATCGCTTGACGCTCCATCCCCGCGCGGGCTTGCTCTATCCGGGCGACGACGCGACGTTGATCGCCGACGTACCACCGGCGCTGCGGCCCGAGCAACTCGTCGTGCTCGATGGCACGTGGCATCATGCGAAGACGTTGCTGCGCGATATTCCACGTTTGCAGGCGCTGCCGCGTTTCAAGTTGCTCCCAACCGCGCCGAGTGAATACCGCATCCGTCGTGAACCAACCGCGACGGCACTCTCGACACTCGAAGCGACCATCGCAGCGCTGCGGATTTTGGAGCCCGACACGAACGGACTGGATCGGTTGCTCCGCGCCTTTACGGCGATGATCGATCAGCAGTTGGCGCATCCGAAATCGCCCACCGGCTGGCGGCAGAATCGGCGTCGTCGGCCGCAGATGGGCAACATTCCTCGAGCAATTCTGGGCGAACTCGCGCATGTCGTCACGGTCTGCGCCGAGTCGACGCTCGTCGATCCGGACGGCGCAAGTCAGGCCCGGGTGCCGGTGTGCTGGGTGGCCGAGCGCGTCGGCACCGGTGAACGATTCGCACGACTCATCGAGCCGCCTCGACCGTTGCCGGCCGAGCTGCTCGCGCATCTGGAGTTGAGCGCTGAGCAGTTCTGCGCTGCCGAGCCGCTGGAAGTGGTGCGTCACGCTTGGTGCTCGTTTCTTCGGCCGAGTGATACGTTGGCGGTCTACAACCAGAGTGTAATCCGACTGTTTCCGCACCTGCACGCATCACCGCCGAGTCATGTGGTGCTCAAGGGTATCGAGATTGAACGAACTCGCGAGATCGAAACCCTCACGGAAACACTCACGACCCACGAGTTCGGTCGCGCGAGTCGTCGGTTGAGCACATTGACGGCGCTCGTGCGACGTTTGCATGGTTGGTCCGCACAGCATGCAGAGCCTTAGCCAATCACAAAAAGAGTATCCATCACGCTCCGCGTGATGGGTGCTGGAACCGACTCACCACAAACTCATCCTCGAATCAAGCTCATGCAACGCGCCATCCGCCATCACGCGGAGCGTGATGGATACTCTTTTTCGACGCACGTATACCAGCGCGCAGAGTATCGCGTGCCACACGATCAAAAAATGTGCGTCGCGGCCCGCTCGCAAGTCGGAGCGTTCTTGGTAGTGGACAGGGGGACATTTTTGATTCGCGGTCACCCCCAACGAATGACGGAGCGAATCGGAGGGAGGTTTTGAAATCGCGGGCGATGGCTCCGTCGGTCCCTCGACTCGACGGTCGTCCAATCGATTTCGCTCGGCTTGGTCAACAAGCCGCGACGCACGCGGATCACACCTTGCGGCTGGCCTGCGTTCTACTCCGGGCACCTGATCCCAGTCCCGGACGTCAGGGGCACGAATCGTGTGATTTGGATAGTTCGATGGATGCCGATTCCGTGGCGTTCGGCAGGTCCCATTCGTCGCCATCACACGATCCAGGCGGCTGCAATCCGACGGCCCACGAGTGTCACGGCACTCGCCATTGGGGCGCACGCGCGTCCGCGATGATGACGTCTCACACGCGGATCGTGGATCCAACGACCCGAGTGGATGCGACTTCATCGCCGTCCGCGGAGTTGTCCACCCATCCGCAGTCACACACTCGCCGCTCGGCCCGGATGTCGTGAGGTGGTCACGAGGCGTAGTCGAGATCGTCGAGCACTGGCTCACCGTCACGGTAAGAACACCCGCGGCGACGAGCATTGACGGACGCTTGGTGGAGCTCGGTCAGATCAGCACAACGCGAAAGATAAGTTTTATCTGGCCCGGTTGTCCAACGCAGCAGAAGCCAGTCGCGAGATTTTTTCGTTGGGCACGCGTCTCGCGTGCCATGAGTCACCCACCGTCACCCGATCCGCTCATCGCTGGCGGTTTCACGCCTTTCTGGATTTCGCCGAGCAACGTCGCTCGCGCTGCCGACCCCACGGTGTATTCACCGTGGGCTAATGCGATGTGAGCATGCGTTGCGCGGGTCCCACGACATAAAGCCGCGACCGTTGGTCGCGCGGTGGGTTGACAGAGTTGATACCATGATGGTGCCCGGGCAAGAAGCTGCGGACCATTTGGGTTCAACGACACGTCGCGTTTCCGATCATATTCCTAGCTCACCATTATAAAGGCAAGCCGAGCGATGGTTTACGAAAGGATGATTGACCTTACATGCGCTTGCTGCGGTTACAAGACTGCTGAAAGCGAGCACGACATCTGCCCACTTTGTAATTGGCAGTGGGATGGCACGAATGTTAAGCACCCTACCTATAAGGGCGGCCCCAACGGGGGACGGTCCCTTTTCGATTGCCAGCGAAATTGGCTCGCCTTTTTGGAAACCGGCAAGGAAGACGATTTATCTCAAAGCTTTCACCGGCCTAGCGCGTGCGAGGAAACATACGTTAAAGATGTCGCTTGGAAGCCGCTCGTAGCATTGTCGGAAGAATTCTATATTGATGGGCAGCGTGAATATCATGAAGCTGTGCTCGCGGAGCGCCACAAGTCAAGCGGTGAATCATAACCATTCTTGCTCTAAGAACGCACGTTCATGCGTGCCCCTTCTTTCCATTTGGGGCTTGAATCAACGAACCGTGGTTAGAGGGTGATACGAGCTGAAGTCACCGTTCATTCGATAGTCAAGGCTGTGACCGTTCAAAAAGGAGGGAAACTCCGAACAAGTCTCACGAGTCCCAGCGCGACCAACGGTCCGCCCATCGCTTGCGGTTTCGCGCCTTCACGGATCACGCTGAGCAACGTCGCTCGCGCTGCCGACCTCACGGTGTATTCACCGTGGGCTAATGCGATGGGGGGAGGCGTGGTGCCCGCTTACTTCAACAACTTCTCCACAACCGGATTCACATCCTTCTCGTAACTAAAATCCCGCGCGATCTTCTCGGCGAGCTGACCATCTTTGCCGTAGATAAACACCGCGGGAATGGATGGAATCTTGAACCGAGCGAAGACTTTGTCCGAGTCGTCCTTGGACAAGAAATTCTGAAACGTCGCCTTTTGCTGCTGCAAGAACTCGAGCACCGGCGGGACGACTTTCTCGGGCGTGCCGAGCCCTTCGTAGTCGCAACTCACCGAGATGCACGCGACCTTGTCGCCATGCTTGGCGTGCAAGGCGACGAGGCCCGGGAACTCTTTCATGCACGGCTCGCACTGCGTGCTCCAGGTGTCGACCACGACGACCTTGCCGGCGTGCGCCTTGATGGCCGCTTCGATCTCGTCGAGCGTTTTGATCTCGAGCTTCACGGCCGACGACGGTGCCGCCGCGGTCGCTTTGTCGGTGCCGGCCGAGTTGCAGGCGGCGATCAACAGGACGGGAGCGATGAGGAGCGTGAATACGATACGCGATAGGATGGTGTGCATGATGGGTTCGAAGCGAGTGAAGTGAGAATGGCGACGGGTTCGAGTGCTTACAAGCTGTTCAGATACGCGATCAAATCGCGACGCTGGTCGGGCGATAGCTCGCCGTTGCCGGTCACATTGGCCGGGTTGTGCGGACCGGTGAGTACGTCGTCGAGCGATTTGCTGCGACCATCGTGGAGCCACCGCACCTTGTGTCCCACGCCGATGAGCGACGGCGTATTGTAACCTTTGAGCACGTCGCTCACGCCGGCCAAGCCGACGTCGTGAATCTTGCCGTCGGTAAAGTACGGGCCCGAGTGGCAGTTGGCACAACCGGCCGTGCTGCTGTGGAACACCGCCTTGCCCCGAGCGACGGCGGCGGCTTGCTCGGCATCGCGGGCCGAGACCTGCGACGGCGACGGCTCGAGCGACGCAAAGTACGCGATCATCGCCGCGGCGTCGGCCGAGGTGCCGCCGGGTCCCTGCATCGTCTCTTTGAGCGACGTCAACATCGCGTCTTGCAGATCGGATTGCCAGCCGTGCCAGGTCCATGGCCCGGTGTGCGTCAGATTCACCAGCGACGGCACGGTCTTGAACGTCTTGTCGCTCTTGTCGTTGCGGGTGTCCATCGCCACGGCGTTGCCCCCGCCGTGATAGTGACAACTGTGGCAACTGTACCATTGATCGAGACTCCGCTCGCCGTCGTAGAAAATCGCAGCGCCGCGACGCGCCAGTGACGGAGTCGACGAACCACCGAGCGTGATGGTCTGTGTCACCTTGCGCTCGGCGAGATCGACGACTTGCAGCGAGTTGTCGAGCCAGTTGGAAACTAGCACGCGACGATCGTCGTTGAGCAGGCGCACGCCCATCGGCCGACCGCCGAGTGGCACGCGATAAAACTTCTGCGGATTGGCGAGCAAGTCGCGTTCGATATGATCGCCCGGCCCACCGAACGCCATGAACTTCAACGACTTCATTTGATAGACGAGCAACTCGTGCGTGCCCGAGGCCGAGGCGACGAGCCACTCGCCATCGCGGGTCATCGCAATGCCATGCGGGTCGGCGACTGCTTTGCCCGGCGGGTCGAGCGTGATCGCCTCACGTCGGGCCGAGCCATCGAGCCGCACGCGACCGATGCGGGTGCCGAGCACCCAGCCTAGCTTGATGTTGCCCGGGTTGATCGGGTTGTTGCGATAGACCATCCAGGGAAGGTAAGCATACTTGCCGTCGGCCGAGGGGATCATGTGCCCCATGTTGATGCCGCCGGTATCTTCGTCGTATAGCAGCTTGCGCGTCACGGTATCGACGACGCTCACGTTCAGGTCGCCGTTGTTGCCGACCGCGAGTCGCGTGTTGTCGGGGGACAACGTCAGATACCGGGGCCAACGCCCCACGCCGATCCGGCTCGTCTCGATGAGTTCGACCAGATCGACGACCGCCACCGAGGCTGCCGCGGCCAGGGCGACATACGCGGTCTTGCCGTCGCTGGTTACGGCAATGCCGGTGGGCTCGCCGCTCAGGGCCAGTTTGCCGAGCGGTTTGAGTTTGTTTTCCGCAAGAGTGAATGCGTGCAACTCACCGCCATGGGCCGAGGTGACTAGGACGCGATTGGTTTGCGGGACCAGAGCGACGTAGGCCGGGCGATGTCCGACCGGAGCTTCGTCGACGACTTTGCCCGCGGTGAGATCGACGAGCGAGAGGGAGTCGGCGGTTTCGTTGGCAACGACGGCAAAACGGTCATCGGGCGTGATCGCGACATCGACCGGCGACCGATCGCCCGATTGGGCGTGAATCACGGCTGTGTCGCTCAGGCAGACAATGGCAACCAGGCACAGCGAGGCGAGACGCAGCATCGCGGAACTCCGAGGCAGGGCGAATCAGGCGGGAAACGTGCTTCGTAGCCGAACTCGCCAGAGTTCGGGCCGTGGCCTCTGCAAACGATCCCCGAACTCTGGCGAGTTCGGCTACAAGTACCAGCGAGACATTCCACGCGAGGCCAACTCGTGGGGCGAGGCTTCTATCTTAGGCCGAACCGGACCCGTTTCGCGAGACGTGTTCCTGAAATCGTTCAACACCGTATTTTCGCGAGGCGGCTGATTCCAAGTCCCCTGTTCTCGGGGTATGATAGGGACTCTTCTACACGGGAGTGGCCCATGACGGTGTCGGTCGATCAATTCGGCAAAGCTGCGGTTACGTCGGGTCTGATGTCGCCCACCGAGCTCAAGGCGTTATGGGCCGAGATCCCGGCGGATAAGAAACCGCCCGACGGGCCCAGTTTTGCGAATATCTTGCGGCAGCGAGGACTGCTCAACGATTTTCAGTCCGACGAGTTGTTGAGCGGTCGCGATACGCCGTTGGTGCTGAATCAATATGTGCTCGTCAGCAAGATCGGGGCGGGGGGCATGGGCCAGGTCTTCAAGGCCCAGCATCGCAAGATGAAACGGCTCGTGGCGATCAAGCTGCTGCCGTCGTCGATGACCAAAGACGAGGCCGCGATCAAACGCTTTCAACGCGAAGTCGAAGCGGCCGCTAAGCTCACGCATCCGAACATTGTCGCCGCGCTCGATGCCGACGAGTGTCGCGGGATGCATTATCTGGTGATGGAATACGTCGAGGGGCAAGACCTCTCGGCAGTGGTCAAGAAGCAAGGGCCACTCGCGGTCGCGCAGGCGATCGACTACATCCTGCAGGCCGCGCGGGGCTTGGCTTACGCTCATGCCGAGGGTGTCGTGCATCGCGACATCAAGCCGGCGAATTTGCTCGTCGACAAAAAGGGAGTCGTCAAGATTCTCGACATGGGTCTGGCGCGGATCGACGGCATGGGGGACGCTGCCGATCATCAGTTGACCAACACCGGACAGGTGATGGGGACGGTCGACTACATGGCACCGGAGCAGGCGACCGACACGCGCATGGCCGACGCACGGAGCGATGTGTATAGCCTCGGTTGCTCGCTGTACCGACTGCTCACCGGTGGCAATGTGTACGACGGCGACACGCTGATCAAGAAGATCATGTCGCACATGCACGACGCGATTCCGTCGCTGCGCACGAAACGGCCTGATGTGCCGGCCGAGTTGGATCGCATCTTCGCCAAGATGATGGCCAAGAAGCCGACGGATCGGTATCAGCAAACGTCGCAGTTGGTCACCGAACTGGAAGCGCTACGCTCGCCCGGTGGAGCGCCGAGCCAGCCGAGCGTGGCCGAGCAAGATAGCGAGTTGCAGCGATTCTTGAGCGGCGTGAAGGACAGCAAAACGAACCCGGGGACGGCGACCAAGTTGGCGGTCACACCCGCTTCGCAAACGAACGTCGACGAAGCGACCGCGGCGTTCTCGAGTTCCGACGCGACGACCGATCCGAAGAGCGAGGTGATTGCGGCAGGCGCAGTGGCCGCGGCCGCCACTCCTCAGAAAGCCGCGACCGCTGGTCGCGCTACGCGCACCAAGGCGAGCAAGTCGCAGCAACTGCCGATCAAGTGGATCGCGGCCGGGGCGCTGGGCGTGGTGCTCGTGTTGCTGGGCATTGTGGTCGTGGTACGCGACAAGGACGGAAACAAAGTCGCCGAGGTGAATGTTCCGCCCGGCGGCACGGTCGAGGTGAAGCAAACGCCATCGGTCACGCCCACCAAGTCGGCGACACCGGCACCGTCGGTCTCGCCATCCGCAACTAAGTCGGCGACGCCGGCACCGAGTTCGTTCTCAGGCGGAAACACGAGCGCGTCGATAACTCCGCCGGCGGGTGACTACGGTTTGCAACTCACTGACAGGAACACGAAGGTCGAGGCCCCCAACCCCGGGCTCGACATCACCCGCCCCGTCACGGTCGAGGCGTACCTGACGCTGGGCGATCTCCCCGCAAACGGCATTTCTGGCCCCCTGCAGTTGGTTTCGATCAACGACGAGTTCGGGATACAAATTCGGAACAGTCAGTGGGTTTTCTTCTCCAAACACAACCAAGTCACCGCTCCGAGTCCGCTGACACCGAATCGTCGGATTCACTTCGCCGGTGTTCGAACATCGACGCAACGCAAACTGTATCTCGATGGCAAGTTGGCGGCCTCGATGGACGAGCCGCTGACCAAAACACCGAACGCTCAGCGCAACGTGTTGTCGATCGATTCTGGGCTAGGAGTTTCGTTCACGATCGATGCCTTGCGAATCACGCAGGGGACGATGTACCTGCAAGACTTCACGCCGCCCCAACGATTCGCCGCCGACAAAGAGACCCGCTTGCTCTATCAATTCGACGAAGGCCAAGGGGACACGGTCCAAGACTCCTCGGGCAATGGTTACCACGGCAAGATCAGCGGCGCGAAATGGGTGCGGGCCGATGGCTCGCCGATCAACGACGCCGGTTCGTTCTTTGGAGCGAGCTCGTCTGCGGTTCAACCTTTCGCAACACCAACGAGCCCGCGTTGGCCGTTCGATCCGGCGGATGGCCAGGAGTACGTCTGGAGCACGCCGGAGAACTTGGGGCCATCCGTGAACACGGCTCGCAACGAGTTCGTGGCGGGCATCTCAGCCGATGAGAACGTGCTCTACTTCTATAACCTTAACGATGAACCGATCGCGTTCGCCAAGCGTACCGACGCGACCCAACCGTTTGGGCCGGCGTTCACGGTGCCAATCTTGGGCAACAACCTTGGCGCGGGAATTTCGTCGGATCAGTTGAGTGCGGTGTTCGCGAGAAAGTCGTCGAACGGCGAGTCGGAATTCTGGCTGAGTTCGCGCCCGAATGCCGCGGCAGCCTTTGGCGAGCCCGTTCGTGCGACCGAGCCGGTCAACGTGAACGGCAAAGTGCATCAGTCGCAACCGGTGTTGTCGCCCGATGGTCTGACCCTGTTACTTTGTTCGGCGCGTCAGCCGAGCCAACGTGCCGATATCTGGATGTTCACCCGCACGGCGATCGCTGAGCAATTCACGACCGCGGAGCGTTTGGCCGAGCCGATCAGCACGCCCGCCTGGGACATGCCCTATTTCATCTCGAACGATCGTTGCTTCATGATCGCCTCGTCGCAGAGGGTGCAGGGCACCGCGGACGATACGGAACGACGTCGCGTACGCTATTTCACGCGCAGCAAGCCGACCGATCCGTTCGAGCCGGGCTTACCACTGGACATGCCGTTGGGCGCTCAGCAAGAGAACGTGAGCAACGACGGCTTCCGACTCACCGGCGATGGCCGAGCGATTTATTTCGGCAGCGGGAGTTTGCCCGGCGGTCACGGTGTTCACGACATCTGGGTAACCCGCCGCGTGCCGAAAGCGACGACGAGTTCAACGGCCGCGAAGACCTCGGCCGAGATGTTCGGCACCGGTGCGACTTCGTTCACGACGACGCGTGTCGACATCGCTTGGCCGTTCGATCCCAAAGATGGCCAAGAGTATGTCTGGAGTGCTCCGGAGAATCTGGGGCCGCGGGTCAATGATCTCGATACGCAACACAAGCCGACCGTGACTGCCGATCAACTCGTGTTGATCGTGAACCACACGTCGGCTACGGCTGGCGAGAGCGATCTGATCGAATATCGGCGAAAGAGAATCGACGAGCCTTGGAGCGATGGTGTCCGGCTCACCGGTAGTGACGTTGAACAATTTCCGAGCCTGGGGGCCGACGGCTTAACGTTGATCTATAGCGCGTTCGATCCCAAAGCCACGGGAGCGCAAGGCAAGCAAGATCTCTATCTGCGGCAACGCGACAAGCTCGACGCGCCGTGGGGTCCGCCGCAGAACTTGGGGCAGCAGATCAATTCGGCTGAAGACGAACAGGGAGTGAATCTGTCGCCCGATGGATTGGCGCTGGTGTTCAGTTCCAATCGGGCTGGCGGCAAGGGAGGCTTCGATCTGTATATTGCCCGACGGAAGCAGATGAACGACCCCTGGGGTGCTCCGCAGAACATGGGAAGCGTGCTCAATGACGACGCTCCGCAAGAGTTCGCTCGCTTTGTCGGTGATAGCGAGCATTTGTTGTTCAACCGCGGGGGCGATATCAAACTCGCTGAGTTGGACAAGGGTGGCAACTGGTCGCTGCTACCCCGCCCGGACTATGTGCACAATCCGAAGTCCGCTTGGCCGACGCCTGACGGTCGTACGCTGTATTTCCACAGCGAGGCTATTCCCGCCACGTTGGGCAAGGCCGACATCTGGGTGATCCGTCGCGTGCCCAAATCGGCGACTAATGCACCAGCCGCGCCTGCCAACGTCGTCTATCTCGACGATCTGCCGGAACTAGAGTTTCGAGTTTGGGGCGACCGCGGCTTGGGTAAGCATGGCAAATATCGCGACCAAGGCAAGGACGAACAGACCATCCAGTGGCGTGGCAAGCCGGTCACGCACGCGCTTTGGATGCATCCAACTTGGCCGAAAGACGGCGGTGCTTTTGTTCGTTATCAACTCGATGGGAAGTATCTGACGTTTGCGGCCGAGGCCGGCATTCCTGCGACGACGAGCAAAGACCCCCTATCGCCGGTCCATTTTCGGGTGCTCGGCGATGGACGTGAGTTGTGGAAGTCTCCGCCGCTAAAAACGCGGGGTGAATCCGCCGAAGTGTCGGTCGATGTGAGTGGCGTGAAGGAGTTGCGGTTAGAAACTTCTTGCGAAGAAAATAACGGCAACTGCCACACCACGTGGTTCATGCCACGGCTGACGCCGCTCGGCACCGGGACGCAAGCGGCCGCTGCCGCGCCGCGGTGGCCGCTCGAGCCGTCGAAGCCCGACGACATCGTCTGGCTGCAAGGCTTGAACGCGACGCTGACCTTGCGGTCGGGGCCGAATGCGGAAACGACGCTGAAGCCCACCGACGCGCCACCCAAGAATCCGGCGACGATCGTCGGTCTCGCGATCCACCGTGAGAACGGGGC
>JAEUIL010000206.1 GCA_016794255.1 Planctomycetaceae bacterium
ATTAGTGTTGATGTGGCTCACGAGTCGGGCACATGTTCCCGTGCGGGTGGTGCCGGTCGAAGTCGTCGAACTAACCGGAGGCGGCGACATGACTATTGGCCAAGGAGCCGGCGGAACGTTCGACGCGCCGAATCTCGAAGACCTGGCCAAGCAACCCGAGTTGGTCGTAAACAGTTTGCCGCAGTTGCTCGCGACGTTGCCGACCGCCATCGCCCAACGGAAAGTCACGCCGAGCACGCAGACATTGCCCGGCGAGCCGAACACCGGCGGGCGTGGCGGCAGCGGCGGTTCGGCAGGCAGCGGTCCGGGTAAAGGCGAAGGTCGCGCGGGATTCAGTCGTGCCGAGCGCTGGGAAATCCGGCTCAGCGAAGGAATCTCGCTCGATGAGTACGCCAGACGGCTCGACTATTTCGACATCGAACTGGGACTCATCGGAGCGTCGCCCGAGATCGAGTACGTGAGCCATTTTGGCGTGGCGAAGCCCCAGGTGCGTCGCAGCCCACGAGACGCCGAGCAACGCTTGTTTCTCACTTGGCGTCAAGGTGCCTTGCGCAAGGCGGATGTCGATTTGATCACACGAGCCGGCCTTGATGTCGGCGACCGCGTGATCTTGCAGTTTCTACCCCCCGCGCTCGAAGAACAACTCGCCGCGTTGGAACAGAAATATGCCGGTCGGCAAGCTTTCGAGATTCGACGCACGCAGTTCGTGGTCCGCCCTCGCGGGTCAGGTTTTGAGTTCGTCGTGATCGAGCAACTGCCGTTGGTGCTGCGATAGACCCGAGCAAGTGCGTGTTAAGTCCGATTGATTTATCCAAAGTGATTGGCTGCTATGAATCTGAGTGCCATTAGTGGGATAGCCGGAGACGCTTGTTACGGTGCGTTAGCTTTGGTCGCGCTGTGGGGCGCGTATCAGTTGGTGATCATCTGGCGGCGCACCACACAGTTGCGATTTCGCAATGATCGCGAGCAGAATCAACTGCTCGAACAGATCGAAAATCTGCTGGCGATGGGCGACTTGCCCGCAATCTTCGATCAATGCCGCGACGACGTACGGGCCGTGCCGCAATTGGTGGCGCAATCGATCGAGCAGCGTCATCTGAGTTATCAAAAGCTGCGACACACCGTGACCGACGCGTTTCGCCGCGATGTGTTGTCGGATCTGGAATATCGTATGAGTTGGGTCGTCGTGGTGATCAAGACCGCGCCGATGCTCGGGCTCTTTGGCACGGTGCTGGGCATGATGGCGGCGTTTGCCAAACTGTCGAGCGGCGACAAGGTCGAACCGACTCAGCTGGCCGACGACATTAGTCTCGCATTGATCACGACGGCGATCGGTCTGGCGATCGCGATTCCGCTGACGATCGGCCTAGCGAACGTGACGATCCGCATCCGCAAGTTGGAAGACCTCGTCTCGGTCGGGTTGACGCGTTTCTTCGACGCATTCAAGCCGCACGCGGGCAAGTAGTTCATGGTCGACGGCCCGCGCGGACTCGCCCCACCCCAGATCTGTGTTCTTGACCGACAACCGACATGCTGACGATCGATGAACCGCTGCTGGATGAGGACGAGCCGATCGTGCTGCGCTGCCGGGCGCTCGAAGAGCCCGAACTCGACATCACGCCGATGATCGATCTGACGTTCTTGCTGTTGATCTTCTTTCTGGTCACCTCGGTGCCCGACGTGCAGCGAGCGCTGGAGTTGCCTCCGGCGCGGCACGGGGTCGCGGCCGATCCGCGGACGTCGTTGATCGTCACGCTGGCCGTGGTCACCCCCGGGCAGGCACCAGCTGTGTTTTTGGGCGATGGTCGTGTGGGGGCTGCGTTGCCCGGCGACAGTGCGTCGCAAGAAGCGGCATTGAAACAGGCGGCACGCCAGGCGGTCGAACAGGGCAAGTCGGCCGTGTTGATCAAAGCCGAGCGCGGCGTGTTGCATCGCGACGTGGCCCGTGTTTCGGCGGCGGCGTCGAGCGTGGGCAATCTGCGGGTGCATGTGGCTGTGCTAGAAATCGAGTGAGATCGCGATGCAGTTCCTGTGTCCCGAATGTGGCAACAAGCTGAAAGCGCCGGCCGAGCACGCCGGTCGCACGGCCCGTTGCACGCGCTGTGGCACGCCGCTCGTGGTTCCCGGTGCTGTCACGACCGTTGCTACGGCTGCGATTCCGTCGCCGATCGCGCAGCCGCCGATGGTCGCCGCTGCGCCAAACGTCGTCAACTCCGCGCCGTTCGACGATGAACTACCGATCCAGTTTCCCCGACTGAAACAGACCGAAAACGCCGACATCGATCTGACGCCGATGATCGACGTGGTGTTTCAGTTGTTGATTTTCTTTATGGTCACGGCGTCGTTTGGATTGCAGAAGTCATTAGACTTGCCGGCAGGTGAAGCGAGCGAAGAGAGCCAGGCGGCCCGCACGGTCGAGGAGCTGGAACAGGACGAGGACTACGTGATCGTGCGCGTCGAGCAGGACAACACGATCTGGGTCAACGACGCCGAAGCGATCAGCGAGCCCGATCTGTTCGCCAAGCTGCGGGCTGCCAAACAGCCGCGCTCCGGCGAGCCCGGGGCGAAGCGGTTGTTGGTCGTGGCTCACGGCGGCGCGAAGCACGAGCGAGTCGTGATGACGCTCGACGCCGGGTCGACCGCGGGGATGGAATCGGTCAAACTGGCGACGATCGACGATCCTTAAGGGATTCACGAAACTTGCAGAAATGTGTAGGTTCGCGCGTCACAGGCGTCCAAGTGCATTGCTGACCGGTGAGCGAACGGGCGCACCGGACCGCGTGAGCCAAGTTGCGGCTGAATCCACGTAGAACCAACGCTCGGCATCAACTATGTTACGCCGCTGGTCAGACCATTATTTGCGAGTCGCGAAATCGCCTCGCGTCATCGATAAGGACGGTTCACGTGTCCGAGTCCTCGCTTTCGACTTCCAAAGTTGAACTGAATCCGACTCAAATTGACGCGCTCTTGAGGGCGGTTGTCGACAACGCGAGCGACGCGATCTTTGTCAAGGATCTGAACGGCAACTATCTGTTGTTCAATCAAGCGGCTGCGGACTGCGTCTCGGTCCCGGTCGAGCAGGTGATCGGCCGTAGCGACGACGATCTGTTCGATCGCGCGAGCGCGGAATGGTTGCGCGCGCACGATCAAAGCGTCATTCGGTCCGGGGGCGTCGTCACGGCTGAAGAGCGATTGACCGTCCGGGGTGTGGAACGAGTGTACTCGGCCACGAAAGCGCCGTATCGCGATGCAACGGGGAACATCGTGGGCTTGATCGGCATTTCGCGCGATATCACCGAGCGCAAACAGGCCGAAGAGTTCTTGGCCCAACAAAACGCACTGTTGGAGAAGATCGCGCTCGACGCCCCGCTCGCCGAAATCCTGACGGGCATCGTCCAACTAATCGAGACCCAGACCCCGGGCGTGGTCGGGTCGGTGTTATTGCTCGATGCCGCGAGTCAATGTCTGCACCTGGCGGCAGCTCCGGGGTTACCCGACGACTACAACCGGGCCGTCGATGGCGTGAAGATTGGTCCGCAGGTCGGCTCGTGCGGTACGGCGGCATTTCTTGCTCAGCCGGTGTTCGTAGCCGACGTGCTCAATGACCCGCATTGGGATCATTTGTCCGATGAGTTCAAATCGCACGGACTGCGGGCTTGTTGGTCGATACCGATTCTTTCCCGCAAGGAGAACGCGGCGCGTTCGCCGGTCCTGGGGACGTTTGCCCTGTACGCACCTGAGCCGGGGCTGCCCGACGAGCGCATGATCGCGTTGATGGCGCGGGCCGAGTATCTGGCGTGCATCGCAATCGAGGCGGATCGCGCTGCGCAAGCATTGCGATCCAGCGAAGCTCGCTTTCGGGCGTTTGTCGATCATGCAGCCGATGCGTTCTTTCTGCACGCGCAGGGCGGGATCATCAGCGATGCCAACCAACAGGCGTGCGACTCGCTCGGCTATGGGCTCGACGAGCTGATCGGCCAGATGCCGACGATGTTCGACGTCGGTGTGCAGCCCGGCATCATGCAAGAGATCACGCGGCAGTTGAACGCCAACCAGACGGTCACGTTCGAGACGGTGCATCAACGCAAAGACGGTTCGCGGTTTCCGGTCGAGGTGCGAATTCGGCCGTTCTATGTCGGCGCGACGCGACACTCGATTTCGCTAGTGCGCGATATCTCGCATCAAAAGCAGAGCCAGGCCAATCTCAGCCAGTCGGTCTCGCGGCTCAAGGCAACGTTGGAATCGACGGCCGATGGCATTCTGGTGGTCGATCTCGAGGGGCGGATGGTCGAGTTCAACGAGCAATTCGTCAAGACGTGGCGGATGCCGCCCGAGTTGCTCGTTCGGGGCCGTGATACGGATCTGGTGGCGCTGGCCAATCAAGATCTGGCCATGCGCCATATCTTTGAGCAACTCAGTGATCCCCAGGCGTTCATCGATCGGGTTCAGGTGTTGTATGCCGCGCCGCTGCAGACGAGCTTCGACGTCATTCCGTTCAAAGACGGTCGCATGATCGAGCGGTTTTCACGCCCCCAACTGATCGATGGTCGCGCCGTGGGGCGTGTGTGGAGTTTCCGCGACGTGACCGATCGTCATCGCGCCGAGCAATCGTTGCGCAAAAGCGAGAAAGAGTTTCGCACGTTGGCCCAGCACTTGCCGGCGATCATCACGCGCATCGATCGCTCCTTGCGTATCCACTACATCAATGACGCGGTAAGTTCGCTACTGGGCCTCGAGCCAACGGATATCATCGGCCGGTCGCTCGGTGAACTCGGGCTGCCCGAAACGTTTGTTGCTGAACGAGCGAAGGAAATCCAGCACGCGATCGCCACCGGCGTGTCGACACGCGTGCGGCATACGCTCACGCACTCGGGGAGCGAGTCGCACTATGACGTGCAGTACGTCCCCGAACGGGACGAGGCCGGCACGGTCGTCGGCCTATTGACCATTTCCGTCGACATTACGGCCCAAAAACAACTTGAGGATCAGCTTCGGCAGTCGCAAAAGATGGAAGCGATCGGGCGATTGGCTGGCGGAATTGCCCACGATTTCAACAACTTATTGACCGTGATCCTAGCGTCGTCCGAGTTGTTGGCCACGAGTCTACCGGGCGTCCAAGAGAGTGTGCTGCGCGAGGTCCAAGAGATTCGCCACGCGGCGCAACGCGCCACAGGCCTGACGCGGCAACTGTTGGCCTTTAGCCGGCAGCAGATGCTCAAGCCGGTCGTGCTCGATCCGAACGAGGTCGTGAGCCGCACGGAGTCATTGTTGCATCGCGTGATTGGCGAGGACATCACACTCACCACGTCGCTGTCAGCCAACCTGGGCCTGATCGAAGCCGACCCGGGACAACTCGAACAAGTGCTCATCAATCTCGCGATCAACGCCCGTGATGCGATGCCTCGTGGCGGCACGCTATCGATCGCAACTCGCCGACAGGTCGAAGCGACAGGCGAGGCGTGGGTCGAACTTCGGGTGACCGATACGGGCGTCGGCATTCCGAGCGAGGTTTTGCCTCGCATCTTCGACCCGTTCTTTACCACCAAGGAAGTTGGCAAAGGGACCGGCCTGGGACTCGCTGTCGTACACGGGATCGTTGAGCAAAGCGGCGGCAAAGTGCGCGTGCAGAGTCAGCCGGGCGAGGGAACGACCTTTAACGTACTGCTGCCGACGACCAAACGCACGGCGGCTGCCACGCCCACGCCACCGGGCACGACCCATCAGCCAGGTTCTGAGACGGTGTTGGTCGTCGATGACGAAGTGGCCATCTGCTCGATCATCGCCCAGGTGCTGCGATCGCAAGGTTATACCGTGCTCGTTGCGTCCAGCGCTGCCGAGGCGCTCAAGCTCGTCGAACAGCATCCGCACGACATTCACCTACTCATCACCGATGTCGTCATGCCCCAGGTCAGCGGCGAACAACTGGCGCAGCAAGTTCGGCAGTTGCGCCCGGCTATTCAAGTGGTGTACATGAGCGGCTACTTTGAACGCGAGACGCGCGGAGATCGGCCAGCAACCTCGATCGAACGCTTGTTGCCGAAGCCGTTCACGCCGCAAGAATTGAAGACCATCGTCCGGCAATCACTGGATCAAGCTTGAGTTGCCGCGTAACTCACTGCTTCATCTCGCTCGTCATCTTCAAGAGCTCGTCGAGCAGCTTGTCCGACGCGGTTCGTTCCAAGCGATTCGTGCCCAACCAAGTCTCGTAGCCGCCGAGGTCATGTTGCCGCGGCGTCGGCAAATAGCCGAAATAGCCGTGATTGAGCGAGACCATGAAGCCCGGCTTGAGCGGCGTGCGACGGCGATAGTCGATACCGATCTCGCAGAAGATTTCGCAAGGCATTGAAGACATGCTCATCTCACCCAGCCGAAACACTTGCACCGGCACGGTGGCCAGTTCCGGATACTCGGCCAACCGTAAGGCGCGATCGGCGTAGATCTTCGGCAAGTTCGCGCGACCATTCACCTCGGCCTCTTCGGTCGATTTCTGCTTGGCCCAGGCGAGTTGCTCGCTAGTCGGCCGGCGCCACGCAATCGACGGCTCGCGGTACCGGGCGTCGATCGTGATATCGCTACGGAACTTCAAGCTCGCGATTTGCTTGTGGACCTTCTCCGCCACGTCGTGCGCCACATAACGCATCTGGCCGTAGGTCTCTTTTCGCGGTCGGGGCTGTTTGAAGTTGATATTGTTGATATCGCCGCTCGTGCCGTTGGCCATCATCGCCACGAACGGTGGATCTTGCTCGGTCGCGCCGAGCAGGTGCTTCATCCGCTCGCTGTAGATGCCGAAATAGTCGGCCGAGATGTGAGCCGGCCCCACGTCACCGACGTAATGCAGCGAATAGGCGCTGAACAAGCCGATCGACTTGCCGTCAGGCTCGCGGAGCATGAAAAACGACACGGTCGGATCGACCGGCCCGGCGGGCTCGACGAGATTCGGATTGCCCGCGCCCGGGTTCATCTTGACCAGATCGAGACCACCGAACGGGTTCTCGGGCATCGTGCCGGGACGCAAATACCAGCGGCGATTAAACACGTGTTCGGGAACGTCGACTTCGCCGTAAGCAAACTCGGCCGGCCGAAGCGTGTTCACCGCTCGTTGCACGCCGTCGACGATGCGTTGAATCACGAACTTCTGATAGTCGTCCAGCTCTTGTTCGTAACGGAGCCGGTCTTGGCCGAGAGCGCTGGTGGCCGAGTGGGTGTGGGTGCCCGAGATGAGCACGTTGTCGAGCGGAATGCCGAGCTTCTCGGTGATTTGTCGCCGAGCCTCGTTGCTCACCAGGCGATGCACGCCAAGCAGATCGCACACGACGAACGCCACGCGTCGCTCGCCATCATCGAGCACCAAGCAGCGAGCGTGCAGTTCGTCATGAATGTGCTTCGACGGCGCCGGCAAGAAGCCGCCAATGATCGCGCCGCCGATTGGAGGCGTGATGTTGCTCGTCGCCGCGCCGGCCCGCAGGGTTTTCTCCGCGGCATCGGCGACAGGGAACAGAGCAGGAATCGATACGGCGAGCAGGACGAGGCACAAGCGGAACATGGTGAAGCTCGACAGCGGTGAGGGTTGATGGTTCGACCAGACTCGCGCCATTATCGCGAAAGCGGCGGTGGTGCGAAACCAGGTTTCGCCTCAATCGTTGGGCATGCGTCTCGCGTGCCTGACGTGACCAGCGGGGCAGATGGGATGTGGGAGGCGCGAAACCGCAAGCGAGTGGGCAGATCGAACGACAAGCGGAGGCTCCAGACGCACGGGACGCGTGCCCGGCGTTAACTCCCCATTTGTTGCAACACGAGCCCGATCAGAAAGATGCACACCGCACCGGCCAGCATGACTAGTTCCTGCCAACCGTACGTCAGCACGCCGGTCAGTTGCAGATACAGAGCCAACGGAGCGACGATCAACGCGACGAGTTGCAGGAATCGACCAAGGCGGCGCATCGTGTTACGTTATGGGTTCAGGATCGAATGAGTTAGCAACAATGTTTCAGCCAGGACGAGGCGACGAATGCGGTTGGCCCAAGTGCTCGGACGATGTTTGCGGTTGCGGTGTCCGCGCTGCGGGGTGGGTCGCTTGTTCGTCGGTTGGTTCAAAATGGCGCCGGAATGCACCGGCTGTCATGCCAGCTTCGCACGAGAGCCAGGATACTTCCTCGGCTCGATCTATTACAACTACGGCGTCACGGCCATTCTCACAACTGCCGCGTACACCGTGGGGCTGTTCGTCTACGGCATCTCGGAACGCGTGCTGCTCACCACGCTGGGCATCTTCTGCGTCGTCTTTCCGCTCTGGTTCTTTCGTTATGCCCGGGCGTTGTGGATGGGACTCGACGAATTGTGCGACCACTCGGGGACAGCGCGCCCACCGCGCGAGCCATAGGCTATCTGTCTCGCCGAGCTGTTTCTAATCGTCGGTAGCGACACGCTTAGGTGATGTGTGCCATGTCCACGTCTGCGGGGACATGCGTTTTCACCGGGAAACATGTCCACGCGGACGTGGACATGGCACACGATTCAGACAATTGCTACTACTACTCGCTCTCCGCCTGCATTCTACGGTAATGGTCGCACCGATCATGCAGATTTTACGCATCTGCAACCCTCTGCCAGCATACGATTCGGACTAGGGCCAGGTGTGCGATTCTGCTAGAGTCCCCCCGCACTGCGAGGCGGCCGTGCTAGCTTTGCCTAGTAAAACACGCATTCTTGGGAGTTCGGTGTCATGTGCGGAATTGTCGGCTACGTCGGCCATCACGATTGCCAAGAGTTCATCGTGCAGGGGCTGCGTCGCCTCGAGTATCGCGGTTACGACAGCGCCGGACTCGCCACGAGCAACCCGAAACATGGTCTGCGACTGGCCAAAGCCGCGGGCCGTATCGACCGACTGGCCGAGAAACTCGCCGCGCAGCCGATCGCCGGCGCCACGGGCATTGGTCACACGCGTTGGGCCACGCATGGACCGGCCACCGATGACAACGCCCATCCGCACATCGGCGGCAACGCGCAACTGGTCGTGGTTCACAATGGCGTGATCGAGAACTATCGGCCGTTGAAAGAACAGCTCGAACAACAAGGCTATCGCTTCCGCTCGCAAACCGACACCGAAGTCGTTGCCCACCTGTTGGCCAGCTACTTGGAAAAGGAACTCGCCGCCAACGCCGAGTTGAACTCCGATGGCGACGCGATCGACATTGAACTCTTGCTGCGCGTCGTGCAGCGCACCACGGCCAAGCTGCATGGCACGTACGGTTTGGCGATCATGTTCCGCGATTGCCCAGACGTCATTTTCGCAGCGCGATTGGGTAGCCCGTTGGTCGTGGGTGTCGGCGACGACGAGCATTTCATCGCTAGCGACGCCGCGGCCTTGGCCGGTCACACCGATCGGATCGTGTATCTGGCCGATCGTGAAATCGCCGTGGTGACCCCCGCCTCGTTGCGGATCGTGCATCGCGACCAAGGCGAAGTGCAGGCGTCGGTCCAGGTGCTTGAAATGCAAGCGACCGATGTGAGCCGCGGACGCTTTGAACACTTCATGCTCAAAGAGATTTTCGAGCAGCCCGAGAGCTTGGCCAATACCATGCGTGGTCGACTGAACGTCGACGACGCCACGGCCCACTTCGGCGGCTTGAACGCCTCGCCGCAACAACTGCGCCGCATCAATCGGATGGTGCTCACCGGTTGCGGTACGAGTTGGCACGCGGCCTTGGTCGGCGAGTATTTGATCGAACAGTTCGCACGCATTCCGGTCGAGGTCGAATATGCGAGCGAGTTGCGCTATCGCAATCCGCCGCTCGACGATCAGACGCTGGTCTTCGCGATTACGCAAAGTGGCGAGACGGCCGATACGCTCGCCGCGCTGCGCGAAATGAAGCGGCAGGGACACCCGACCCTGGCGATCTCGAATGTCGTGGGCAGCACGATCGCCAAAGAAGCAGACGGCGGCATCTATCTGCACGCGGGACCCGAGATCGGCGTCGCCTCGACCAAGGCGTTCACTTCGCAGGTCATCGCGCTCACGATGTTCGCGCTCCACTTGGGTCGCTTGCGGCATCTGAGTCACGCGGCCGGCTTGCGGATCATCGATCAATTGCAGCAACTGCCCGAGCGCGTGGCGCAGGCGCTCGAATGTCACGAGGACGTGCGACGCATCGCGGCCAAGTATCACGCGGCGAACAACTTTTTATATCTGGGACGGCAGTACAATTTCCCCGTCGCATTGGAAGGGGCACTCAAGCTCAAGGAGATCAGCTACATCC
>JAEUIL010000215.1 GCA_016794255.1 Planctomycetaceae bacterium
TAACTTCTTTACGGTACCTACGGGCATGACTGCGACTCCCACGAAGGACATGACATACGATTCAGGATTACTCAAGCGATCCAGGACGACTACTACGTCTCGGAGGCATCGAGCCATCGCTGTCTTGCTCGGTAGGGTAGAACATCACCCTGGCGATAGCAAGCAAACTTGCCAAATTCGTGGGATTCTAATGATCGGCACACAAGCGCTGCGACACTGCGCGAGCCGTTCACACAACGCGTTACTTCGAGGGGGCAATTGTCCGACAACTCGTGGAGGCTACTCGCGTGGCGTGCCATGTCGCACGATCACCCGACCGCGCTGCGCACCGTTAAGAATTCGTTCAATCTGCGCAGGCAATTCGGTCAAGCTCACTTCGGTGGCAATACTGGCGAGCGCGGCAGGTCGCCATTCGTCGGCAAGTTTCGACCATAGTTGCTCGCGCAGCACATCGGGACACTCGACCGAGTCAATTCCTGCCAACGAAACGTTTCGCAGAATAAAAGGATAGACCGTCAATGGCAGATCGACGCCGCCGACCATACCGCAAGCCGTGACGACTCCGCCGCGTCGGGCCGATCGCACGATCGTCGCCAGGGTGTTGCCGCCGACGGTGTCAACCGCCGCCGACCACCGTTCGCCCAAGAGCGGTTTGCCGCTGGTATCGTTCACTTCACCGCGCTCGACGATCCGCGCCGCGCCGAGTGTGCAGAGAAAGTCATGCTCGGTCGACTTGCCCGTGACTGCGACGACCGAGTAGCCGAGCTTCGCGAGCATGGCCGTGGCTAACGAGCCGACTCCGCCCGTCGCACCGGTCACGACCACATCGCCGGCCGAGGGTTGCACGCCGTGTTCGCGGATCGCGTGGACACACTGAGCCGCGGTGAGCCCGGCCGTGCCGTAGATCATCGCATCGCGCATGCTCAAGCCTGTCGGCAACCGGATCGGCCAACTGTCGGGCACGCGGATCAGTTCGCCGAACCCGCCCCAGGTGTTCATGCCGAGATCGTGGCCGGTGACGATAACGCGGTCGCCGGGTTGCCAGCGATTCGTGCGGCACTCAACGACTTCGCCCACGGCGTCGATCCCCGGCACATGCGGGAACTTGCGCGTCACGCCGGGATGACCGCGCGTGGAGAGTCCATCCTTGTAGTTGAGCGACGAGTACTGCACGCGCACGGTGACGTCGCCCGGCGGCAGATCCGCGATCGACCGCGAGGTGACTTCGATTGAGAACGCACCCTCGGCCGACTTGTTAACGAGGAGACACGCGAACGTCGACATGCGAACACCTGAACTATGGGTACGTACCGAGAACCAACTGCGCGGCAAACCTGCACGTCAACCTACCGCCCGCTCTTCGGACTGCACGCAACATGTCCCCACGGGTTCGGCCAATCGCCCCAGCGATCGAGATACATCCGATAAGCGCGTTGTGCGCCGGAGTGTTCTTCGAGCCAAGCTTTGGTTTGTTCGATGATCGCGTGTTCCTGCGCGAGCGTCAGCAGGCCGACCAACACGCGTGAGCGGAGAAACACGAAGTACGTGTCGAGCACGTCGCAGCGACAATAGTCGTTGATCTCGGCCAGCTTGCCGCTGTCGAACATGTCTTGGACCATGTCTCCCTGCACGTCCATTTTGCCGGGCTTGCCCAACAGATTCGCGGCGAGATTGAGTCCGCCGTTGAACCGCGTCGAACCAAAGTTCGTCAGCACTTCTTGCAGATCGAGATGATCTTCGAGATTGAACCGATTGCGGGGCTGCTCAAAACTCTTGGCGGTGAGCGCAAACCACGCAGGGATACTCACCCCATAGCGAAACGCGGCCAACTCCAAGAGCGGAATGTCAAAGGTGCGACCGTTGAAGCTGACGAGCGTGGGTCGGTCGTACTTCTCCCAGCCGCGCCAGAAATGCTCGGTGATCACATGCGGCCGATACTGCGGCTCATCGAGCGCTACCAAGTCGAGCAACTGATATTGGGCCGAGACCTTGGCGACGATTACCGACCGCGGAATCTGATACGTGTAAGGAATGAAGTCGCTGTCGTTCTTGGCCATCAACTCGGCACGATAACGGCGGATCGCATCGGCGGGTGCGAGGTTCTCGCCCGGATAACGGAGCCGCGAGACGAGTTCGCCATCGGCCGAGCTTTCGACATCGAACACCAAGAAACGCACGGGCGTGGCCATCGGGTCAATCCTTTGAGTGTGGCAGAATTAGAACGACGCTTTCGACGATGCCTGTGCCATGGCCACGCTGGTCGTGGTCATGGGCAGCTGTGGATAAACATGCCCATGCGGACATGGGCATGGCACACCAACACAAATCGCATCACGACTTTGTAACTGCGAGTGTGTCGTCGCGACGAGCAATCGCTATAACTTAGGGTGTCGCCCCGCTCGGAGGCAATCACCCGTCGGTCCTGGACCCCGTTCCGCTATGAATCTCGAACGTTTGCTTGCTCGCTTTGTGCGTTATGTCCAAGTCGATACCACGGCCGCGCCCGAGTCGTCGACCTATCCCAGCTCGTCGGGCCAACTCGAATTGGGCCGGCTGCTGGTCGCCGAGTTGCAGGCAATGGGCTTGTCCGACGCACGACAAGATCAGCACGGGATCATTCTTGCGACCGTGCCTGCCACCGTCAAAACCTCGGTGCCGACGATCGCGTTTTGTGCCCATCTCGATACGTCGCCCGAGACCACCGGCAAAAACGTGAAGCCGCAGGTATGGCGGAACTACGACGGATCCGACCTCGTGTTGCCCGGCGATCGCAGCCGCGTGATCCGTGTCGCGGAGAATCCCGAGCTTGCCAAGCTGCACGGTCAAACGATCATCACGAGCGACGGCACCACGCTGCTCGGCTCCGACGACAAGTCGGGCATTGCCACGATCATGGAAGCTGCCGAGTGGATGCTCGAGCATCCCGAGATTGCCCATGGACCGGTGCGGCTTTGCTTCACCTGCGATGAAGAGATCGGCCATGGCGTCGATCACATCGATCTCGGCGAGTTAGCGGCGACCGTGTGTTACACGCTCGACGGCGGCGGAGTGGACGAGATTGATCTGGAGACGTTCTCGGCCGATTTGGCGACGGTCGTTGTGCGCGGCGTGAACATTCATCCCTCGATCGGCAAGGGGCGGATGGTCAATGCCGTGCGCGCCGCGAGTGAGTTCGTCAGTCGCCTGCCCCGCACGCGCTTGTCGCCCGAGACCACCGCTGATCGCGCGGGCTTCGTGCATCCGTACACCATCACCGGCGGAGTCGCCGAGACGACCGTGCAGTTGATCCTGCGCGACTTTGACACGCCGCAACTTGCCGAACAGGCCGAGCTATTGCGGATCGTGGCTCGCACGGTCGAGGCGGATTTCCCTGGCGCGAGCATCGCCGTGCAGATCACGCCGCAATACCGCAACATGGCCGACGGTTTGAAACGCGAGCCCCGAGCGGTCGACTATGCCGTGCGAGCGCACGAGCGTTTGGGACGGCAGCCCAAGCTGAGCATTATTCGCGGCGGCACCGACGGTTCGCGGCTCACCGAGCTTGGCTTGCCCACGCCGAATCTGTCGACGGGCGAGCACAACCCGCACTCGCCGCTTGAATGGACGTGTCTCGAAGAGATGGGCCAAGCGGTCGCGGTGATCGTCGAGGTATGTCGGGTGTGGGCCGCGGAGTAGCCAACGGACTTGATCGCTCTGCCGCGAGCTTCGCTCACTACGAGTTCGACTGTGAGTTGGGCATGATATGCAAGGAGTAGCCGATCTTCGCGAGTGCTTCGGTAAGCGTATCAATCGCGAGATGCTTCCGTCGTGCGAGAACATGACTGAGCATATCTTCACTCAGACCCGTGGCATCGCAAAATTCTTTGCGGGTTTGGAACTTGCTAAGAATTAGCAGCTCGAGGTCGCTTCGATAATCAGGCGGTCGCATTTTGCCTTGGGCAATGCCCAGCCGACTGGCCAAATCCTGACCAATTCGATAGCCGACCGACTCGATAATCTCCCGCCGCGAGAGGCCTTTTGCGGTGTAGAACTGGCTGACTTCGGCCATCCAGAAATTACGGAACTCAGTCCAGTCAGCGACTCGCTCGGATTGCTTCTTCAGTCGCGCAATTAAAGTACGTTCGTCAGACTCCAGGCCCGACAAACTGAAGACTGTCCCACGTAGATCGGTGTAGCTTTTCATGGCTATGACGGATGGCTCGGGCTAATGAATTCCACGTGACCACTCACACTCAAGTAGATGCACTTTTGGGCGAACAACACGCATACTGCTTGAAGCAGCTTCCGCAAGTTGTCGAGCTCACTGATGGGAACTGCGACGATGTATCGATAGGACTCGTCACCAACTCTTTGCTGGGTGTCTGGATCGGTATAAAACCCGCGGTAAGTTCCCGGTGCAATCGTTCCACCACCAAACCGCTCAAACAGTTCGTTGTCCAGCCAGTCCCAGACGGTTGTCTCATGAGCCGCGCCGTCGGCCAGATTGATATCTCGCGTCAGCGGGACAAAAAACGAACACTCCAGGACACTCGTGACCCCCATCGTCAGCTCCGCCCAATGTGATGAATCAATGCATCGGAAGTTGCCTCAGGGAGAAGTCTTAGGCCTGCGAAGCTAATTTAGCAAGAAGTTGACTCGCAGTCAAGTTGCCACTGTCACTTGCCAAGTCAGGCAATGGTCGCGAGCATGCATTGAATACGAGATCCGCTCCCCAACCCACCACGCAGAACGTGATGGACGCTGATAACCATGAACTACTTCGCTCACGGCCGCTTGTTCATCGAGCGGCCGTACCTTCTCGCTGGCACCGCGATTCCTGATTGGCTCAATGTCGCCGATCGTCGGACGCGAGTGCGCGAGAAACTGGCCCGGGCGTGGCTCGAGAACGACGATCCCACCGTGGTCGAGTTAGCGCGGGGAGTCGTGCAGCATCATCGTGACGATGCGTGGTTCCACGACACCACGGCCTTTAGCGAGTTGTCGCTCGGTTTCACGAAATGGATGCGCGAGCGGCTCGGGCCGGACGACTCGATGCGGCCCAGTTTCGTCGGACACATTCTCGTCGAGATGCTGCTCGATGCCTCGCTGGCGATTCGCGAACCGGGCCGGCTCGAAGCCTACTATCAGGCCATGTCGGGCGTGAATGCCATGCAGATTGCCAACGTCGTGACCCAAATGACCGGTCGTCCGTGCGAAGCTTTGGCCAAGTTCATCGGCAGATTCGTCGAAGTCCGGTTCCTGTGGGACTACCTCGACAACGACAAGCTCGTGTTTCGGCTCAATCAGGTGCTCGGGCGGCTCGAATTACCGTTGCTCGGCGAGACGTTCTGCCAGTTTCTGCCCGAGGCCCGAGAGTTGGTCGCGGCGCGAGTCGAGGAACTGATCACGCCGCCGGGAGCGGGGATGTAGTGGTTGGTGGTGGGCGCGAAACCGCAAGCGAGCTACTTGGAACCATCAACTTGGTGAGCGTCTTTGACCAAGCACCAAGCACTAAGAACCAAGCACCGTCTTCCTAACTACCCTTGGCCAACTCGACGAGCGTCCGCACAAACATCCCGCTGCCGCCGCCGTCGAGCCAGCTCTTTGGCTTGTCGAAGAACGCGGGGCCGGCGATGTCCATGTGAACCCAAGGGGTCGTGCCGACGAACTCTTCCAAGAACTTGGCCGCGGTAATCGCTCCGCCCCAACGCCCCTCGCCGACGTTGCGAATGTCGGCAATCGGACAGTTGATCAACTCGCGATAGTCGGTCAGGCGATGATCGGCGAACATCGGCAACTGCCAAGTTGGTTCGCCCAACTCGCGGCTGACCCGCGCGACGGTGTCGCACCAGGGCTGATCGTTGCTCATCAAGCCGGCAACATCGGTCCCCAACGCCACGACACACGCCCCGGTCAACGTCGCCAGATCGACGATCCGCGCCGGCTTGCGATCGAGCGCCACGTTGAGCACGTCGGCCAACACGAGCCGCCCCTCGGCGTCGGTGTTCTGCACCTCGATCGTTCGACCACTGCGGGCATGCAGCACATCACCCAGCTTCATCGCCGTACCGCTCGGCATATTCTCGACCAGTCCGCACAAACCGATGACATTGACCGGCAACCTGAGCCGGGCGATGGTTTGCATCGCGCCAAGAACCGTCGCCGCGCCGGCCATGTCGCATTTCATGGTCAACATGCCGTCGCTGGGTTTGAGCGAGAGACCGCCCGAGTCGAACGTGACCCCTTTGCCGACGAGGGCAAGTGGCGCGTCGCCCGCGCGGCCCCCGCGGTGCTCAAGAATCACGAGCCGCGGCGGACGGGCCGAGCCTTTGGCGACCGCGAGCAGCGAACCACATCGCTCGGCCTCGAGCTTCGCTTGATCCCACACGTCGATCGACAACCCGAACTGCTTGGCCACATCGGCGGCGCGAGCAGCGAACGACTCGGGATAAACTTCTTGCGGCGGCTCGTTGACCAAACGGCGGGTGAGGTTGATTCCCTCGCCGAGCACCCGGCCCGTCTCGATTGCGGCTAAGTTGTTCGACGCCCAATGAATCGTGGTCGGAGCGAAACGGGCTTTCTTTTCACGATACAGGTCTTGCCCCTGACAGCCGACGACGGCACCGGCAACGCCTTGTTCGACGAGCGCCGCTTGGCCCAAGTCATCGAGATAGAACGCGACCTGCGAGCGAGCTTTGGCAGCGAGAGCGCGACTGGCGGCCGAGGCGGCGCGGAACAACGTGGCACGATCGAATTTGTCAGCCGGGCCGAGACCGACGACCGCCACCAGCGGCGCTTTGATCCCGGTCGCCGTGTGCAGCAGCGTTACATCGTACGGCTTGGCGCTTAGCTCCTGGCGATCCACGAGCCGTTTGAGCAAGCCGCCGCTAGCCGCGTCGATCTGCGCGGCCGAGCCGCTCAACGGGCGATCACTAAGCACGCCGATCACGATCGCGTCGGCATCAATTTCGGGGGCGGCGACAGTCGTCGAGCGAATTTCCACGGTGCAAATCTCGCGGTGTGGTGGAATTGGTTCCCGAACATAATACGAGACCGGAGACGATTGGCCCAGACGAGGCCGGTGATCACGGGCCAGCCGACTGCAGAAAGCAGCTTCTCTGCCGCGATCACGGCTCGGCCGCTAGGCGTCGTTCGTCGCTGGCGGTATACTCCGCGCGGTGATCGGATCTTGATCGGCAAGCGAGTCTTCTTATGTCGGCTGTGTTGCAAACTCATCTAACGGGCGTGCCGCTGCGACGTGGCAAAGTGCGCGACGTGTACGACCTCGGTGCGGCGGTGCTGCTCGTGGCGACGGACCGAATCAGCGCGTTCGATTGGGTCATGCCCAACGGCATTCCCGACAAGGGTCGCGTGCTTACGCAGTTGAGCGCGTTCTGGTTCGCCCGACTGGGTGAGCCGAACCATCTGCTCTCGACCGATGTCGCCACGATGCCGCTGCCACCGGATACCGATCGAGCGGCGTTCGCTGGGCGAAGTACGCTCTGCCGCAAGACGCAGGTCGTGCCGATCGAATGTGTGGTGCGTGGGTATTTGTCGGGCTCAGGTTGGAAAGAGTATCAACGTCACGGCACAGTCTGTGGCATTCAGTTGCCGAGCGGGCTGCGCGAAAGCGATCGATTGCCGGAACCGATTTTTACTCCCGCGACGAAAGCCGAGACCGGGCACGATGAGAACATCTCGTTTGCGCAGATGGTCGAGGTCGTCGGCGCGCCGCTGGCCGAAGAGTTACGCCAACGCAGTCTCGACGTGTATGCCCGGGGTGCGGCGTATGCTCGCGAGAAAGGCATCATCATCGCCGATACCAAGTTCGAGTGGGGCACGGTCGACGGCCAAGTGCTGTTGATCGACGAAGTGCTGACGCCCGACAGTTCGCGTTTCTGGCCGGCTGACGCGTACGAGCCGGGACACGGTCAGCCGTCGTTCGACAAACAGTTCGTGCGTGACTGGCTCGAGACCACCGGTTGGGACAAGAACAGCCCGCCGCCGCAGTTGCCCGACGATGTCGTGAGCCGCACCCGCGCCAAGTACATCGAGGCATACGAGACGCTCGCGGGGCGACGGTTCGAGTAGCTCGGTGGCGTTGCTCCGCGCATGAAAAAAGCCCCGCACGAGGCGAGGCTTTCTCTGTGGATCACGCATCCGACGTGACCTGGGATGATCGCTTACATGCCGAACTCGACGCGGCGTTTCTCCAATTGCGATTGCAAACGCTGCACGATGGCGCTGTGCATTTGGCTGACGCGGCTTTCCGAAAGATCGAGCGTAGCGCCGATCTCTTTCATCGTCAGCTCTTCGTAGTAGTACAGAATGATGATCAACCGTTCGTTGCGGTTCAGGCCCTTGGTGACGAGCCGCATCAGGTCGGTCTTTTGAATCCGACGCGTGGGGTCCTCGCCCTTCTTGTCTTCCAGAATGTCGATCTCGCGGACATCTTTGTAGCTGTCGGTCTCGTACCACTTCTTGTTGAGACTGATGAGGCCGACGGCGTTGGCCTCGAGCACCATCTTTTCCAACTCGGGCACGCTGATCTGCAAGTGCTCGGCGAGTTCTTGATCGGTCGCTTGACGTCCGTGACGCGCTTCGAGCGTCTTGATCGCTTCGTTGAGCTTGCTGGCCTTGGAGCGGACCAAACGCGGCACCCAGTCCATCGTCCGCAGCTCGTCGAGCATGGCGCCACGGATACGCGGCACACAGTAAGTCTCGAACTTGACGCCGCGCGACATGTCGAACGCGTCGATGGCGTCCATCAGGCCGAAGATGCCGGCCGAGATCAGGTCGTCGAGATCGACACCCTCGGGGAGTCGGGCCCAAATGCGTTCGCCGTTGTAACGCACCAGCGGCAGATAGTTTTCTACCAACCGATTGCGTAGTTCTTGATTGTTCGGGTCGGCCTTAAGCGCGAGCCAAACTTGTTCAATATCCTCGGCAGCGACAGTCGTCGTGGCCATGCACTCCTCCGTGATTGCACGCTATGTTCATTCACTCGGGGCTGGTGATGCCAGCCGCGGTGATCCGGCTTTCGTCGAGTACGACCCGACGTCGATCGACTTCATGTCAACCGACTGTTTTCGCTTCGGCAGCTGTTTTGCGAGCCGCTTCGGCTGCTGCTAACTCGTTGCGGATGCGAGTTCGGATCGCATCGTCGACAATCGAGCTAGCCGCCATTCCCGCCAGGGCACCGAGCACGGCGTAAACCCATAGCCAGCACCAGGCGCGGAAGAGAATCTGTTCGATTCCTCCGCCCGACAGCCAACCGACAGCCAAGGTTGTGATCCAAGCGATCAATCCCAAAGCGCCGGCAAAGGTGCGAGCCACAGTTCACCGTGTTGTTCTCGGCCGTTGTCAAACTCGACGCGATCGTCAAAGTTTAACACCATAAGGCACACTTAGCGGTGCCCCTGTTATCGGCCGAGGGTCAGCCCGGCATGAGTTTTTCTCGACGATTAAATTCCTGGTTCCAAGTTGAAAGTTTGAGTTCAATTGCACGCTATCAGTCGTAGCAAAGACAGATTCACCACGGAGACACGGAGGTCACAGAGAGAACAGGATTCTTAGCCTTTTTTAACAAACACGAAGCACCCAGAACCAAGCACTTCGTCTTCTCCTCCTCTCCGCGTTCTCTGTGTCTCCGTGGTGTCTCTATCTGTTTTCTCACGCTATCTGCATCAGCTTCGCGGCTGTCGCTTCGTCACTTGCATGTCGCACGACGAACTCGGCTAACTGCTCGAAGCCGAACAGGCCGGAGCTTGCCAGGTCGCAAGCATGCGTGGCTTCGCTCAACCGCCGATCGCGCCGGATCACGCCGGCCGACAGCACGCGAGTTCCCAAGAACCGCCGGGCTGCCAACGTCAGACGCGCTTGTACATCGTGCGAGGCCGATTCGTTGTCGCTCATGTTCACGACCACCGCGCCGAGCCAGCCGCCGCTTTGTTTCAGCAGGGCATACGTATCCATCACCGACACGTTGTCGGGCGTCGCCACGATCAGTCGCAGATCGGTGTGTCGCAGCAGAGTTTGAGCGTGCGGCGAGGCGCCATGGCCGGCGTCGAGCACGACGTAGTCGGCGAACCGACCCAACTCGGCGAGCGCGTCGAGCAATTTCAGCACCTGACGTTCACCAAGCGGCTGTTCGCGGCGGGGATCGTCGCTGCCAGGCAACACCAGCAGCCCACCCAAGCCGGGTTGCAACGCTTCATGTACACTGCGGCGACCGGCGACGACCTCGTGAATCGACGCACCCGGCGTCAAATGACAATGCGTGGCGATTCCGCCCGACTGGCACGAGGCGTCGACCAACACCGTCCGTCGTCCGTCGCGGACTAACGCTTGGGCTAGGTGAATCGCCACGGTCGTGGTGCCCACGCCCCCTTTGCCGCCGCAGACCGCGACTGTGCGCGGCGCGACACCCACGTAACGCGACGAGGCGGCGCGTTCGATGAGCTGGCGGAGTTCGTGGGCTTGATCGGGCATTGGGGAACGGCTGGTGAGTAGGTGAGTAAGTGTGGAAGTCGCTTGCAATTAAACTACGGCGGCGTTGCCGAGTACCTCGCGGACTAATCGTGCGGCGCTGGCGACGGCAATGTCGTCGGGCACGTTCTGACCGTGGGTCACGTAGCTCAACGGCAGTTGGCTCGACTTGAGCAGCGGCAGCAAATTGCCCAGGCTCATCGCTTCGTCGAGCTTGGTGACAATCAACCCGTGGGTGCCGACCGCTCCGAAAGCCTCGGCCGTGCGCAACAAAGTGTTCGCCGAGGTCACCGCACTCAGCACGAGATGCACTTCGTCGGCGTTGGCCTCGGTCAGATAGCTTTTCAGTTCTTGAATCTTGACTTCGTCCTTCGGCGAGCGGCCGGCGGTGTCGATCAGTAGCAGATCTAGATTCGCCATGGCGTGAACCGCTTCGCGCATTTGTTTCGGCGTCGAGACGACTTGCATCGGCAGATCGATGATGTCGGCGTAGGTGCGGAGTTGCTCGACCGCCGCGATCCGGTACGTGTCGACCGTGATCAAACCGACTTTGCGTTTCTCACGCAGGCGGAAGTTCGCAGCGAGCTTGGCGATCGTGGTCGTCTTGCCGACGCCGGTCGGACCCACGAGCGCCACCGTGTGACAGCGGCCCGGCTCGAGTTGGAACGGCCCCCGACAAACGAACTGACGTTCTACGATTTGCTCGGCCCGAGCGCGGAGCGTGGCGAGATCGGCCCATTCGCCCGGAGCGACGGTCTGTCGCACCTCTTCGACCAACTCGCGGGCCAACTCTTCGTTCAACTCTTGGTCGATCAACTCGGTGTACAACTGAAACAAACCCTCGGGCAGCTCGACTTGTCCGCTGGTGCGGGTCCGGCGGCACAACTCTTCGACCATCGACTGCAATTCGGTGAGCTGACCTTTGACCTCGTCACGATAGTGGGCCTCAGGCGCGGCCGGCTTTGGGACATTCACGCCGAGCGGAGCAATCTCGAGCGACACGCCGGCATCGTTGAGCGGCGCGGCTCGCAACGGCAGCCGACTCGGCACGTTGACCTCGGTCGACGCCACGACTTCGATTTTCTTCACGCCCGAGAACCAACCCCACAAGCCGCCATGCACCTCGCGGGTATGCAGCACCGCGGCCTGCGGACCCAAATCATGCCGCACCATTGCCAAGGCTTCTTGCATCGTGCGGGCTTGGTATTTGCGAACGTCCATGGCGGGGGGAAGTGGTTGGTGGATGGTGGTTGGTCGCTAGTTCAAGATGATTTGTGCTTGGTTCTTGGCGCGAAACCGCAAGCGAGATGCTCGGGACAATCGATGGGGCGAACGTCTTTAACTAAGCACTAAGCACCAAGCACCAAGAACTAATAACTAGTTTTTCCCGTCGACAACCATGCCGACGGCTTCGACTTGCGTGTCACGTGTGATCTCGTTGAAGCTGAGCACGACCAACTGCGGCAGATGGGCCGAGGTCATCATCTTGAGCGCGGCACGAATCTGCGGACTCACAAGCACCACCAGCGAACGCTTGTCGCGGCGGAGGCGTTGCAGTTCAGTCGTGATCAACTTGCAGGTTTGTTCGATCGCCGGGGGGGACATGCGAATGAACAGCCCCCGCTCGTTGTGTTCAAAGCCAGCTCGAATGCGGTCTTCGAGATTGGGATCGAGCGTGATGACGTGGATCTTGCCGTTGGCGTCGCGATAGCGCTGACAGATCGACCGGGCCAAGCGATGCCGCACGTACTCGGTGAGCAGCACCGGATCTTTGGTGCGCGGTGCATAATCGCCGAGCGTCTCCAGAATCGGCGACAACTGCCGAATCGGCACGTTCTCGCGGAGCAGCATCTGCAAAATCTGTTGCACCTCGGACAATTTCATCTGTCCAGGGATCAGTTCCTCGACCACCGCGGGCGTGACTTTCTTCAACTCATCGATCAGATGCTTGGTGGCGTCGCGCGTGAGAATCTCGTCGGCATGTTTGCGGACCGTTTCGATCAAATGCGTAGCGAGCACACTGACCGGCTCGACGACGGTGTAGCCGAGCATCTCGGCCCGATCGCGATTCGTCGGTTCGATCCAGACCGCGGGACTGTCGAACGCAGGCTCGCGCACCTCGAGACCGGGCACCTTGCCGGTCGTCATGCCCGAGTCCATCGCCAACAGCATCTGCGGCGCGAGCGAACCTTGGGCCACCGCGACATCGGCGACTTTGATGCGATAGCTGTTCTGCTCCAGCTTGACGTTGTCGCGAATGCGAACCTTGGGCATCAAGATGCCGATCTCACCGGCGACGTTCTGCCGCACGCGCGTGATCCGATCAAGCAAATCGCCGCCGCGGCGCGGATCGGCCAAGCGAATCAGCCCGACGCCCAACTCGATCTCCATCGGGTCGACGGCGAGGAAGTCCTCGACCTTCTTCTCGACCGGTTTCGCCTCGGCCTGCTGTTTCGCTTTGGCATCGGCGACTTTGGTCTGTTCGACGCGGCGGTTGGTCAGTAACGCCAGGCCGATGCAGCTGCCGCCGATCGCTAAGAGCGGAATGGTCGGCAGCGACGTGAAAACCAACATGCCGATGAACGATCCCGCTACGATCAGCGCCTGCGGGCGGCTGAACAGTTGCGTCATGAACTCGGCCGGCAGATTGGTCTCGGAGCTGCTGCGCGTGGTGAGCAAGCCTGCGGCCAACGAGATGAGAAACGCCGGAACTTGGCTCACCAGACCGTCGCCGATCGTGAGCTTGGTGTAAATCTCGGCCGCTGAGGCGATCGAGAGTCCGCCTTCGATCACGCCAATGAACAGGCCACCGACGACATTGACGATCGTGATAATAATGCCCGCGATGGCATCGCCTCGGACGAATTTGCTAGCACCGTCCATCGCTCCGAAGAAGTCCGCCTGTTCGGTGATCTCTTGGCGGCGGCGTTGAGCTTCCTTTTCGTCGATGACACCCGCGTTGAGGTCGGCGTCGATCGCCATCTGTCGACCCGGCATACCATCCAACGCGAAACGGGCGGCCACTTCGCTGATGCGCGTAGCACCTTTGGTGATGACCACGAACTGAATCACGACCAAGATCACGAAGATAATCACGCCGACGACCACTTTGTCGCCAGCGACGAATTCGCCGAAACTGCGGACCACGTCGCCCGCGGCATCCAGACCTTGCGACGCGCCTTGCGTCAGAATCAACCGGGTCGTCGCCACGTTGAGCACCAACCGCCCGAGGGTCGTCGCTAGTAATAAGGTCGGAAAGATATTGAACTCGAGCGGCGTGCGGACATAGATCGTCGTCAACAGCATGACGACCGACACGGTGATGTTGAGTGCCAGCAGCACGTCCAGCAGCGCTGGCGGCAGCGGCATCATGATCACCAGCACGCTGGCGATGAAGCCGACCGGCAATACGAGATCGAGCCCGCGAGTGAGCGGGCTGCGCGTATCAGCGGCGGTCAACGAACCCGAGGCCATGCCGACTCCGGCGGTGCTTGCAAAGCGGGGTAAAGTGGGACGGAATTAGCGGAAGAAGAGGGGCGGAACGGTACCTAAAAACGAGTCACGGTTCCAGGGCGGTTTTAACGGGAGCGAAACAAGCCGAAACGCTCTCCTGCGCGACCATATATAAGGTCAGGGGCGTGGTGCGGAGAGTTGTCCGCGGCAGATATCAGGCCTGGAATAAGTGCTGGCAGTGCATCACGAGACGCCAGCAGAGGCGCGAGGTTTACGCAGCCTGCCTGACTTGCGGGGCCGAGGGCTTACGAGCGTTATCTTCGTTATTTCTTACCGCGTTTACTCAACTGTTGCGACAGGCATGTCCGATACTACCGGCATGAACGAGCGCAGAGTCGATCCGGCGTGGGTCACGGCGCGAGACATCCGGCGGTCAACACAGTAGAGACGAGCGATGTCGATCAATTTGAAAAAGTGGCTGCTCGGGTTGGGACTGAACCTGTTCATGGCCGGCACTGCCGCTGCCCAGGTGGGAGCGTTCAGTCCGCTCACCGAACCGAGCGACTTCCAATACTTTGTCCAGCCCGACCTGAGCAACTACGGTAGCGGCGTGCAGCCGAACACCGGTTGGTTCGGCGGCATCGACTATTTGCTCTGGGCGACCACCGCTCCGAACCGGACGCAGATCGGTCGGCCCGACGGTTCGCGGCTCGTCTATAACGGCAACTTCACTTTCACAACCGAAACCAACTCGCTCGACACCGGTTTCATTCGGGCCTCGCTCGAATCGGGCACTCGGTTCGAGTTGGGTTTCATGGACGACTGCGACAAAGGCTGGTTCTTTAGCGGTTATCGGCTCAACGATAACGTCAACGAACTCGTCGCGACGCAGGTTTCGATCCAGTTCATCGAGCCGGCCGTGCCGCTTTATGATAATTTTGGTGCTCCGGGCACGGGCCTCAACACGCAAGTTGTTGGCTTTGCGCCGATTTTGAACGGCTTTGTGGATAATCTTGGTACGACCGGCGCGGCTGGCACCGATATCTCGACGGCCAACAACCCCACGAACCAAATCGTAGCTCACCAGCCCGATCAGTTGGCCGACGATATCGACCGCGACGGTCGCCATGGCTACGAAGGCCTCGACGCCAACGGCAATCACGTTCCCGAATCCAACGTCTATGCTCCGATCGACTACGGTGATTTGGTGCCGTTGCCGGTCTTGTTCCGACACGTTACGGTCACCCAACGCAGCAGCAACTATTCGGTGGAACTCAACCGACAGTGGCGACTCGTGGCGGGCGAGTTCGGCGGTAACATCGATGTCTTCGGCGGTGCTCGCTATCTGAACTTCGATGATCAGATGCTCGTCGACGGTATCGGCGGCATCTTGGCCGACAGCTATTGGAACACCCGCGTCGAGAACCGCATCATGGGCGGTCAAGTCGGCTTCCGTGTGAATCGCAAACGAGGTCGACTCACGCTGTCGACCGAAGGCCGGATCTTTACCGGTGCGAATCTGTCGACCGTGCGAATTAACGGTCAAATCGGCTCGCAGCTGACGCAGAATGTCACCTCGGTCGCGGGTACGAATCCGACGACCAATGGCACGGCCAATAACCCCGGCGGCAACACGCCGGCGATCCGGCTCAATCAACCGCTGAACCTCAATCGCACGACGTTCAACACCTCGCGAAACTTCGGCGGCTTCTCGCCCCTGGGTGAGTTGCGGCTCAAGGCTCAATACCAAGTGTGGGATGCCGTGAGTGTCAACGCCGGTTGGACGGGCACGTTCATGGACGGCATCATGCGGTCCAATAACATGACCGAGTACACGCTCCCCGCGTTGCAAATCTCGAGCAACCGCAACGTGCAGGGTGTGTTCCTCAACGGTTTCAACATGGGTATCGAAATCAACCGCTAAGCGTCGCCACCCGCGCACAACATTCTTTGTTCGAACCAACCCTGTCGCGTTCCGAGCCTGCTCGTCAGGTGCGAAACTCGCGGGGTTTTTTCGTGGCCTGAGTCCGCTGACTCGGACGGAAGTTTATCTCAATCGCTGATCGAAGGTCGAATTCGCGATGTATTCACCGCTACTGATTTTGGTGCCGCTCGACTCGCCCGATCCGGGCGCCGAGGTCACGAAACTCCTTGAGAGGTTCCAAGCTCGCGATCGTTACACCTGGCCCTATTGGGACGCATGGTGCTACCGCAATCTGCACACAGGGCAAATTGTCACAACGTGGCA
>JAEUIL010000224.1 GCA_016794255.1 Planctomycetaceae bacterium
GCCGGCGTGTAGTTGACCATCTGCCGCAAGTCTTCGTAGAACGGGCTCGTCTCACCCGGCCAATGCGCGAAGATCAACGTCGCAACATGGTCGCTATCCATCGACTCGCCGATCTTGCGTGACAGGCCCAGGAAGCTCTCGGGCGCTTTGGCATCGAGCGGCAATCGCGAGAGCGCATCGAGCGAGCTGCCGTCGGTTCCTTCCCAACGCGTCTTGCATTGATGGCTTTGGGGAAACTGTCCGTCGTCGAGCGTCAGATGCAACGCACCGGTGAAGCCGAGCCGACTGAGGATCTGCGGCAGCACGGGCGTCAGACCGAAACGTCGTCGGCCATAGACACTCGGGCGATGCTTGAGGTGTTGTTCGTAGATGCTCAGGCCGTGCTGCAACTCAGCAAGAACCGCTTCTTGCGGCAACAACGGTAGCTCGGGTTCGTTGCATTCACCGCCGACGATGCTGCACGACTTGTGATCGAGTGCCAACCGCAGCCGGTCGAGCGTTTGCGGCTCGTTCTTGGCGAGGGTGTCGAGCGTGCCGCCGGACATGAGCAGGGTCACCGGCACGCCCCGACTGAGTTCACTTCGCAGCGACGCGCCGACCGTCGTGGGAGCGACCAACGTCAGATCGACGAGGTAAGCGTTGACCGGGTAGAACCGCTCGCGGGCTTCGAGCAAGGTGTCGAAGCAGTTCCGCAGGTGACGTCGGGCGGTTTCTTCATCGCCGGCCAAGGCGGCTTGCGCGGCGGCGACCGTTTCGTTGCGCAGGTGTCCTTCGTCGACATTGCTCATGTAGCGCATTTGCCGCGTGAGCAACTCGACCCACAGATACGTGTTGCCCAGGGCGAGAAAATCCGCGGCGAGGTCGTAGTTCACCCCGCCCGCGCCGCCGTCGAGCTGTTCGAGCGCGGCCTGCACCAAATCGGCCCGGGAGGTCATCTTGCGTAGGACGACGGCCCCTTCGGTCTTGGCTCGCGCGGCCCAACCGGCCAGCAGCAGCGACTCGCTCGTCGTGGGAATGACGATCAATTTGCCCGCGAGATCCTCGGGAGGTCCATCGGCGCGATACCAACTTGGCAGCTTCTCGGTCGCCGCGAGCAGTGCGGGATGCCAGAGACACGACCACGCCGAGAGCATGCCCTCGGCCTCGGCACCCTCGTTATGGGTGGGAAAGTCCTCGAGACTATGGCAGGGGAGCAGGATGATCGTTTCGACGAACTTCATGGGCGGGCGTCGGCGCTCGTGTGCGGCGGGCAATCTGTAAAGGATAGTTGGCTCGGGGGCGAGCGTCGAGGGGCCGCACTGCGTGGGGCACGCGTCTCGCGCGCCGGGGGCAATAATCGCGGTGAAACCGTGTTCTTCCGGCAGCTTTTGCCCATGGCTCGGAGAGTCGGGCGAAAGGGCGATCAATCCCGAGCGTGGCGACTCGAGTCACGCGGGACGCATGCCCAACGTGACGGAGTGAACTCACTCGCTTTCGCCCGTATTAAACGTCAACCAAACATTTGACACTCACGGGGTCGGCTCCTTAAATTCGATAAGTGAAATACTCTGGCTTCGCGGCCCAGGATTAGGCGCGTCGTGGCAGTTTGCTGTCCGACGTGACTGGCTTATCACGACCCCGCTCGCGGGTCACGATCCGGCCGGCGAATGCAGCGAGTCGACGGTCTGCGAAAGCTCTGTCTCTACGATCCTCTGTTTGCGATAGGCTCTGTGCACCATGGCGAAACCGACGGCTGTCTGGGGCATCGACATTGGTCAATCGGCGTTGAAGGCTCTGCGTTGCGTACCGGGGCCCGACAAGGACTCGATCGTCACCGATGCCTTTGACTTCATCGAGTACGGCAAGATTCTCAGCCAGCCCGACGCTAATCCCGTCGAACTGGTGCGCGACGCGGTCGCTCAGTTCTTGTCACGCAACAAGATCAAGAATGACAAGGTCGTGATCTCGGTGCCGGGCCAGTCGGGCTTAGCGCGGTTCATCAAGCTGCCGCCGGTCGAGAAGTCGAAAATTCCCGACATCGTGCGCTATGAAGCGAAGCAGCAGATTCCGTTCCCGCTTGACGAAGTGGTGTGGGACTATCAGCAGATCAGCGGCGGGGCGGCCGAGGACTTTGCCTTGGAGAGCGAAGTCGGCTTGTTTGCCATGAAGCGCGATCAAGTCTATAAGGCGATGGAGCCCTTCACGAACTCCAACATCGAGATCGACACGATACAGCTCACGCCGCTGGCGTTGTTCAACTTCGTGCTGTTCGATCAGATGCAGGACTTGCCAGCGGAAGAGATGTACGATCCCGACAATCCGCCACCATCGACGGTGGTGATGTCGATGGGCACCGAGTCGACCGACTTGGTCGTGACCAACGGCTTCAAGGTGTGGCAGCGCAGCATTCCGATCGGCGGCAGTCACTTTACTAAGGCGATCGTCAAGGACCTGAAGCTCAATTTCGCGACGGCCGAGCATCTCAAACGCAACTCGGCGAACGCCGAAGATCCCAAGGCGCTCTTCCAAGCCATGCGGCCGGTGTTCAGCGATCTGCTCACGGAAATGCAGCGTTCGCTCGGTTACTTCACGAACAACGTCGACCGCGCGGCGTCGATCGGCAAGGTGGTCGTGCTGGGCAACGTGATGAAACTGCCCGGCCTGCAGAAGTATTTGGGTCAGAATTTGGGCTACGAGGTGGTGCCGCTCAATCGCTTCCGCGGGCTCAATGGTCCGGGCGTGGTCGACGCTCCGGCGTTCAAAGAGAATGTGCTGGCCTTTGGCGTCTGTTACGGACTCGCGTTGCAAGGCCTCGGCATGGCTAAGCTCAATACGAGCTTGGTGCCGAAAGAGATTTTGCAAGATCGTGTGATTCGAGCCAAGAAGCCGTGGGCCGCCGCGGCCGCCGCTTTGTTGATGCTCGGCATGGGTGCGAACTATTTCACCTGGCATCAGGTGCGCGAGTCGGCCTCGCTCGATCCGAAAGCGCCGACGACGTTTGCCCCGGTGGTGAACGCCGCCGATTCGCTCGTCAGACAGCAGCGTGAAATGGCCGAGAACTTTGACAAGGCCAAGGGGAAGTTCAACAAGACCGACGAGGTCGGCCAAAGCTTGTTGCAGAATGTCGCGTCGCGCGATCACTGGCTGGAAATGACCCGGGCACTGAGTTTGTGCATGCCGGTCGAGAAAACGCTGGGACGCGAGCCCGCCACGATCGGCAAGCGGAACGAGCTGAAGATCGACACGCTATACAGCGCCTGGGTCGACGATCTCGGTGCATGGCAAGATCGCACGAACAAGTATCGCAAAGTTGAAACCCCGGTTGCGCCCAAGCCGCCTGAAGGTGAACAGCCACTCCCGAATGATCCCAACGCGCCCAACCCGAATCCGCCTAACCAGGATGCGGTGGGGCTCGATGGTCAGCCGCAGCCCGGAGCTCCGTTTCGCTTGCGCGGTGGCGGTTGGGTTGTTTGGCTGCAAGGACATCATTACCACAACGACGCCAAGCTGTTTCCCAACGGCGACGACCGCGGCAGTCAGTTCGTGATTCGCTCGCTGGTGGCGAACTTGGAGAAGGACAAGATCGAAGTGCCGCCGGAGCTCGGTGGTGGCGAGATCGATTTGCGCAAGGTCGGCATTTACTTGCCCGTGTTCTCGAAGAGTCCGTTGCCATTGCCGGACATGAACTACAAGCGGCCTGCTTTGGCAGGCGAGTATGACCCGGCCAAGAATCCGAGCCCTGATCCCATCCCGCAGCCGCGATTGGACTTTGAAATCATGTTTGCCTGGATCCCGGGCGGTCTGCCGGCCAAGAGTGCTGCTCCCACGGAAACGCCGGCAGTAGCACAGAATCCGTAACACTCACACGATCTGAACACTGATTGTTCGTAGAAGGAATCGTCCCATGGCGTCGGGTGAAAAACCAAACGCAGCCCAGCAGGTCAAGCAACTGGCTGCCTCGCTCAAGAAGCATCACTTCTGGTTGTTGCTTACGGTGGCCGTGATTGCTTCGTTGACGGTCTGGTACATGTCGACGGGCGAACTCGAAGCGGCGTTTCGTAACGATACGCGGAAGATCGACGGCAGCGTCGGCAGCTTGGCCGGCATGGTCAACAGTCCGTTGCGCAACGAGGTCATGATTCGCGATATCGAGGCCGAACAAGGGAAGATTCACAAGCAATCGGTCGATGCCTGGAATGTGTTGTTCGAGCGTCAGAAGCCGTTGTTTGTTTGGCCCACAGAAGTGGCGACGATTAGCGATCTACCCACCGATCAAGAGATTCCCTTGGCTTTACGTGCCGACTTTCAGCAGATCGTGCTGAAACGCGAGTGGGACAAGCTGTTTTTGATCGCGAATCCGATTTTGGGAGATGGTGTCGCCAAGCCCTCGGCCGACTACGTCGAGAAAGTCGATTGGCCGATCGCAGCGCGCGATAATCTCGTGAATCGTTACATGGCACCGGGCGTGACGCCGTCGACGATCCGCGTGCGTACGGCCATGGAAGACATTTGGATCTATCAGAACTTGCTCGAGATCATTCGCGACATCAACGCCAGCGCGAACGACCGCGCCGAGGCCACGATCAAACGCATTCGCGCGCTGGAAATTGCTCAATGGGCCATTCAAGGTGCGCATCAGAACCCCGGTTTGGTCAATGAAGAAGTTACGGGCAAGCGGGGAAGCGGTCGTCCGTTTCCGCCGCCGATTAAACCGGCTGCGTCGCATCCGACCGACAAGGCGATCATGGATGGCCGTTACGTCGATGGCGACAACAATCCCATCATGTCGGGCGCTGCGCCGCCGTTTGCCGAGTTCCGGCAGATGTTCGTGCTGATGCGGTTCGTGATGGACCAGAACGCGATCAACGAGTTGCTCGCGCGCTGTGCCAACGCGCGGTTTCCGATCGTGGCTCGCCAAGTGCTGGTTAAATTCCGTGATCACGACTCGATCGCGACCAAAGGCGATGCGTTCGACAATCAAGCGTTCAACGAATACCCCGCCGTGCGTGCGGGTGATGCGCTCGTCGAGGTGCGTGGCTTGATTTTCCTTTACAATCCGGCCGATGCGGAAGATACGCCAGCCGAGAAACGAAAGCTGGGCACGGGTACCGCTCCGAAGCCAGCGCATCGCAAGTTGGGTGTACCGCCGTTAATGACGGCCCAGTGATGGCAGTCGCGTGTTGGGAATCGCAGGAAATTTGCTCGGCCTTTTTCGCGGAGTTTGACCATGGCTAAGTCCAAGTTCAAGTTGGATTCAAAAGCGTTGCAGGCGTGGTTCAATCTACATGCTGAGAAACTAGGGCTTGCCGTATGCGGGATCATTTTCTTGTGGATGGGCTACACTTCGTGGTCGCTGCCCAAGTACACGAAGACGCCGCAATCGGTGAAAAGTCAGATCGACTCGGCCAGCAATCGCATCCAGAACGCCGACAAGGATTGGAATCGCGTGGCCGACGGCATCACGCTGCCCAATCCGCCGTATGCCGATCAAGTCAACGTGGCGCTCAAGGAATTGGATTCCAAGCCGTTCGAGTGGGCCGTGGCCTTTAATCGACCGCTGATCGAAGACCGTTCACGGCGTGGCGAGCCGAAGTATCTACCGCCGCTGGAATTGCGCACCGCGTTCCATCAAGGTGCGATTCGCGGTGGCGAGGGATCGACCGGCGCGGGACATCTGTGGAACGTGGTCACGGCCGTGCTGCCTTTGAAAGATCAAGGGGCCGAGTATGACAAGCAGTTTAAGGCTTCGATTTTGCCGTTTGATCCGGCACGCGATACGCCGAAATACGCCGACTTTGTGATCGAGCGGGCCGAGGTCGTCAACGGCACAGCCCAAGCGTGGGCCGCCTTGAACTTGGACAACGCATTTGAAAAGAGTAATTCGTTTACCAACGAACGCACCGATATTGTCGATGCCAAAGAGCTCGAATCGTTCAGTGAACCCGTGCTGCACGCCCTGCCACCGCTGATCGAGCCCGTGGCCGACGCAACCTACTTGCACGAGCCACAGATCAAACGGGCCGTGGGACCTGTCAAAGCGGCCGCTCCGGTAGCTGCCGCAGGCAAGACCCGTCGGCGGCCTGGCGAAGCAGCCCCCGCAGCCATTGCGGCGGTCGTCGAACAGCCTGCCGCAGAGGCGGTAAAACCAGTGGATTTCAAGCTGTTCCGCTTCTGTGATTTCACCGTAGAGCGAGGCAAGACGTATCGGTATCGCGTGAAGGTCTCGTTGTTCAACGCGAACTACAAGCTCGATCCGATCGCCTTGGCCAAACCGACCTTAGCCCAAGGCGAGTTTCGCGAGACGCCGTGGAGCGAGCCGTCCAATGATGTGATCGTACCGTATGATTATCAATTGGCTCTCGCCGAGGTACGGGCACCGGCGTCTGGTCAGGAGCCGCTGGCTCGGTTCATGACGATTCGCTTTGCCGAGAAGTTTGGCGTGATGGCCGGCCATGTGCATGGCGAATTTCCGAAGCCAGCGTCAAACATAAGGACGTTTGAACGTGGCACCCGGGTCCATTTTCCCTCAGTCGCGGGCAAGGTTCGACAACCGGGCACCGGTAATCTAGTAGCCGGCACGGTCGACTATCCGTTTAACGGTGTCTTGCTCGGCATCGCGGGCGGCAATGAATCGCGACGCGGTACGAACACGTATCTCAAAACGCCGGGCGAGGCGCTGTTCGTGTGGCCCGATGGACGTCTGCAGGTTTGCAATCAGGCGATTGACGGCGCACTTGTCAACTCGCTCGAGAACCCCGTTCCGCCGGCGGGTGCGGTCGCGGGCGCGGTCGAGAATGTTGCCGAACCGGCTCCAGGTGCCAATCCCATGCCGCCGACAGGAAAGGACGCGGGCAAGGATAAGGACAAAGACAAGGGCAAGGGAACGATTGACTTCAACAAGCTGTTGAACCCGAATTCGACGCCGAAAAAGTAATTCGCTGGACCCGCGGGTCGCATCGATTCAGAACTCTTCAAGCCGGTCGGAATTTGCCATTCCGCCGGCTTGAACTGTTTAGGGGCGGCGCGTTTGCACTCGCTTGACGAGAGGTGACGCTCTGCCATTTGGCGGTCGGGTTCGGCCGGCGCTGCCAGCGATGATGGCAGCTTTCGCCC
>JAEUIL010000267.1 GCA_016794255.1 Planctomycetaceae bacterium
CCCGTATCTGCGTAATCCGCTGGCGGTAATTGAACGTGAACCGTCGGTCGATCCTGAGAAACGAGACATCGTCGTGAATGAACGACTGTTGACCGACGAGGAAGTTGAGTGTTTAGAACGTGGCGACTTTGCGGCGTTCAACAATCGCATCTACCTCGAAGCCGACAGCGGGTTTGGCAAATCAACGTTCTTGTTGCACTTGGAACACACGCTCAGCCGTCCCAACTCCGGGCCGTTGTTGCCGCTACGCTATGGCGCGGGGCCGAAAGCGTGGGACGAGCGCAATCAGCAACCCATCTTCCTGCCGGCGCTCTCGACGTTGGAGTTGGCGAGCGACCTGCGTGCCTTGATGCACGGTCCGCTGCTCACCGCGACGCTCTTGCCGCTTCTCCCATCGAATACGCCCGAAGCGACCAAGCACGACTGGATCGACTGGTGTCAGCGGCGGAATCTGTTCGTGTTTCTGTTCGACGCACTGGACCAGACCACGCAGGAATTGGCGAACCTGGGAACCCACTTGGATTCCTTGCCCGATTCTCCGGCGATTCTCTCGGGGCGTCCTCGCTCTCAGGCCACACAACATGCGATGTTCGCCACCATCGCTTGGCAGCCGGTCTATCTCAAAGGCTTGCAGGTGGAGCAGGTCCAGAAATACCTGGGCAAAGAACGGGTCGAGCAACACGAAGATTGGTTTGACGATTGGGACGAGCCCGGCCATCTCTGGCGGCCGATCCTGGAAGTGCCGGCCGTGTTGCGGATGATTCGCGAGTTGCCCATTGACCAGACGGCCAACTTGAAAAACCGCGAACAAGTTTATGCCAAGACGGTGCAGCAGTTGCTCACGCATGGCAAGCGAACGTTGTATTCCATCCAGGTCAAGAGTGACGAGAAACACGAAGACTATGCGTCCGTGTTTCAAGCCATCGCGTGGCGAACGTTGTTTCCCCAGGGGGATCAAGCCGAACCTGTTTTTACGGGCGAGTTGAGCGGCAAGGCCTATAAGCAAGCGCTCAACGAGGCCGGAGTCAGCCGCGAAGCGTTGCGACAGGTCAATTTCGTGACCGAGCGGAGTTGGCTGCGCGGCGTCGATGACAACGGGCTCGTCTGGCGGCATTTATCCTTCTGCGAATACTTCGCGGCGCTACACTTGCTTGGTCTCGATCCGACAGAGCGTGAAAGGATCCTTCGCCAGCACGGTTGGCGTCAGAAGCTTGGTTGGGTATTCGCGTTTGCGTTGTGCGCCTCTGAACGCCTGGCGGAGGAGCAGCCCTCGAAGCAGAAGGTGTTCGATGATCTGGCTCGCGATCTGATCCGTTTCGGCCGAGTGTTTACGGTGTGGAATGTCATTGAGCACGACTACGTCGAATTGTCGCCACGCTGGGACCAACTCTGTCGCTGGTTGGTCCATCGCGATGGGGACGGCGAAGGCGCCTGGTCCGCTGACGAGCCCCCGGCGGTGGATGATACGACGCTGACGGTCTTGGCGGATGTCATGCAGCGAGAGTATCGCGATAGCCGAGTGCTGCATCCGGCGTGGGAACTGTTGACCGCGTCGAAATCGTCTGTCGCGAACAATATCCGCGAGTACTTCTTGGGCGAGTTCGCTCGGCTGGTCGCAGCGGAACGGCAGCGAGCGCGCCACGAACCGGGATTTGATCCGCAGCAGTCGCCGGTGCTGCAATTGGTGCCCGAAGACGATGTGTTGCGTGTGCCAGAACTTACTCCGCAAGCGTGCCAAGCGCTGGTGAAACAGAATCGCAACTGGCGCTCGTGTCCTCCGGACCCGGTGAACGGCCCACGGACATTCATCCGTGGATCAGACGAACAAACCGATCCACGCTCCCAGATAAACGAACGTCCCGCCCGCGAGATTGAGATCACGCCTTTTTTGATTCTGAGTGGCCTAGTCACGAACGCTCAGTACGAACGGTTCGACCCGAGTCACTCCAATTTTCATGACGAGTACAGCAGTGCCCCCGATCAACCGGTGCACAACGTGAGTTGGTACATGGCAGAGATGTTCACGATCTGGTTGACTGGTTTGCGGAGCGAGTCGGAGCGAATCGTACGGTTGCCGACGGAAGCAGAGTGGGAGTTTGCCTGTCGTGCCGGGACGACGACCCCGTATGCAGTTGGAAACGGAACTGAGTTGACGGCAAAAGACGCCAACTTTGGTAGGAACCGCGGTGCCACGTCGACGCGAGGTAAATACCCGGCCAATGCCTGGGGCATCTTCGACATGCACGGCAATCTCTTGGAATGGTGTGGAGATTGCTACAGCGACGACTATTACAGGGCATCACCTCAAGACGATCCGATCGGTCCCGACGCTGGTTCGTCTCGTGTCTTGCGGGGCGGGTCGTTCTTCAGCGGCGCCGTCAACTGTCGGTCCGCGTACCGCTTCCGCCTCGTACCCGTCGACCGTTACAGCCGCATCGGTTTTCGTGTTGCTCTCGGTCGGCGGTCGCAGCTCCCGAGTCCGTCCTCGCTTTGATCTCTGACTCTCTGTCCTCTGATCTCTGAAAGGGGTTCCAAGGGGCGCAGCCCCTTGGTCGCAGGCGATTTTTGGCCGTTTCCGGTGGCGTGGTCGGAAGAGGATGACACGCGGGAGGCGCAGCCCCTTGGTCGCTGGCGATTTTTGGCCGTAGTTCTCGCCCTTCCGAAAAATCTCCGCGAAATTCTTCGCACTTCCTCTTCGACCGCGTCTCTTCTCTGCGTAGACGCCCAAGTGCAGTGACTCACCCCACCACGGGCGTGTCTTCCCCAGACTATCAACGCCACGTCCGAGCGGAGATCGAGCCATGATGGTCATGTCGCGCCACGCCCAGCAGCGGATGCAAACGCGCCACATCAGCGCCGCCGATGTCGAGACCGTCGTCCGTTATGGCCGCACGTTCTACAGCCGCGATGCGATCATCAAGGTGATCGGCCGGCGCGAGGCCGAGCACGATCGGTCCTTGGCCCGACTCGATGGCCTGCATGTGATTCTCTCGCACGACAATCACGTCATCACCACCTATCGCAATCGCAACTTCCGCGAGCGCGATTTCGCCAAACGCCGCCATCACCAGCCGCAGCAAAGTTAGTTCGTTGTTCCCCTCACTCTCCACGAAAGGTTCCGAGCTATGAGTCACTCACTTACTTCTCACACTCCCGTTTCTCGCCGTTTCACGCGGCATGTTCGTCACGGAATTGCCGCTCTGACGCTGCTGACGTGCGGCGTTGTTACGCCTCACCAGGCTTGGGCACAACCGGCCAACGAACGAGCCGCGCTTGATGCGCGATCAACCACGCCACGGTCCGGCAAGGGCGCTCACGGGGTCGCCACGAACGAAGTCGAAAAGTTTCGGGCCAAGCTCGAATCGCAACGTGTGAGACAAGAGGAACTGCGCACCGCGTTGGCCGACATGGGCAACGCGCTCGCCGCCAATAACGAGCAATTAGCCAAGGCGGTCGAACGCTTCAAGACCGACAATGACCGCACCGCGTTGCGCAACGAGACGATCTTGGTGACGCAAGACGCCGTGAATGCGTTTGCCAAGATCGTCTCCCTGCGAGAAAAGTTTCAGCAAAGCCAACTTGAGTTCGAGGGGAGTGCCCAGTGGCAGGCGAGTGCCTTTCGCATGGAGGCCGAGCAGCTGGAGATGGCGATCGCCAAGGGACGCACCGAGCTGACCAAGCAGATGCTCGAGGCCGAGCAGGTGCGCAAGAAGTTTCTCGATGCGCCCAGTCCCGAGTTGAAGCAGAAGCTGCGCGAGATGTTCGAGAAGCAGCAGATCGACTCGGGCGCGATCGACCATCAGCTACGCAAATCGGCCAACGCCACGGCCGGCGCCCGCCGGATGGAGACTGTGCGGCAAGGGTTGGCCGCGCGACACGATTTGGTGAATGATGCGTTCTCGAAGTTGAACGTGACTCGTAGCCGTTACGCGAACACGGTTGAACTGCTCCGCAGCATCGCGGCGACCGAGAGCATTCTGCGTGAGTACGGCGACGCCTCGCATGGCCTCGATGGGCTGGGGGACATTGAGCTACAACTCGGCACGTTGACCGACGAACTCGACAAGATCGTCGAGCAGACCGCGCTGAACATTGATGATCGCCAGCCGACGACTACGACCGCGAAGAGTGATTTTGAAGCGTGGCTCCGTAGTGGACAACTGCAAGCCGCGCCGCCGACCACGCCGGAGGTGGCCCGCGAGATCAAGCCCAACCGAGTGGCGGGAGGTGGGCAATGACCGTGTGGATGTGCCTGATCTGGTGGGTGCTTGACGCCGAACCACGCCCCGGCGAGTACACCAGCGCAATCACGGCGATAGATCGCGAGTTCGACCAGCAGTTGCGTGCGTTGGAGGCCGAGGCGGGCTGGCTGAAGCAACGCGAGCCGTGGGTGAACGAAGACCTGAGGCAAGCCGAGCAGTGGTTCGAGCTGCACTACCCGCACCAACGCGACTGGTGGCTGGGTGAGCTCGAACAAGTGCGCCAGCAGCGGCGTCAACGTTGGCACGCTCGTTGGCAATCGGTCCGCGAGCAGATGGCCCAGGTGCGACAGCGGTGGCGTCGCTATCGCGAAGAGGTTTATGTCCAAGACCATTCCACAATGAACCGAGGAGTAGCAGATCATGAACCGTGAACATTGGGTGCCCGAGTTTCTGCGTCCGTTCGACTGGAGCATGGGGCTGTTGGTGATCGTGGCGTTTGCGATCTCGGTGCTAACGCTGCAACGAATCGCGAGCTACATCATACGTCGACAGGGTCTGCGCCAAATGCGTGGCCAGGCCGCGAACAAGTCGCTGCGAACGCCGGAGCATCGCCCGCTGTACTCCGACTGGCCGGAGGTGTGGCGTGAGGACCGGCTGTTGCAGAGCATGCTCGGGCTGCTCAAGCAGCTGGCCACGATGTTCGGCCTGGCGGGAACAGTGTGCGGCATTCTGCAAGCCTTTAGTTCGATCACCGGTGACACGGTCACGATGCGAGAGCTGGGGCCGGCGATGGCTCTGGCGCTCAAGACCACACTGTACGGAGCCATTTGTGCGTGTGTGTGCATGGTCGCGGAACGCTTGCCGTTTCAAGAACTACAACATGCAGAGCAAGAGTTGCTGGCTGACCTGGACTCCCGGATCACAGGTTCAGAACGGGCCAATGATCTTGCGGTGCAAAGCTATGCGAAAGGAGCGAGCGATGACGCCCAGCTGGCCAACCGTGGATGAAGATTGCACCTCGACCACGCTCAGCGATCTGGCATGGAACTTGACGATGGTGCTGCTGGTGATCGCGCTTACGGCCAGCAGCGAACGAATCGCGACGTTGTCGGTGACGATGCCGCGGCTCAATGGTTCGGCCACGAAGTCGACGCACGCGACGGCTCCGTGTCGCGTGGTGATCGATGCTCGTGGCGAAGTGCGTGTCGACGATCGCAGCCTGGGAGCGATCCAGGATGCCAGTGTGCAGGCGGCGCTGAGTCGCTGTGTTGAACAGCGGGTCCGTGCTCAGCCGCAAACGCCCGTGCAGATTGTGACCGACGAACGCACCACGGCGCAAGCCTTGCTCATGACAGCCGAAGTTGCCCGACGTCACAGCTCGCAGATCGATTTCTTGGCCCAACAATCAACCGCCTCTCGGGAGTAAGCACGATGAAACTTTCCGTTGCCACCGCTCTTATGACGAGCGTATGGTTTACCGTGTATGGTGCTTGGCTGGTGCGAGCGATGATCTTGCCGCCGCCACCCATTCGTGCCGAAGGGCCACGGCCTGTCGCCGCGCGAATTCAGATCCAACCGCCTGTGATGCCGCCGACTCCGATCTCGCCGCAGCCTGTTGCGGTAACTCCGGTTGTGAAGCCGCCGCTGCCGCAAGTCGCCTCGCCACCGAGCACTATGGCCGTGGCTCCTCCGCATGAGCCACAACCGCCAGCCACGAGCCCGACACCTCCTCCACCGCCGAGTCCAGCGCTCACCAAGGTCCATGAGCTGCCGCCACAAGTACCGCGGTTTGGCACCCAAGGCCCGAGCGCCGACAAGTCGATCGCGATTGAACTCGAATGTCCTGCCGAGATGATGGTGACCAAGCAGCTGTTGTTGCGCCACCAGTTGCAAGTCGTCGGGCTTTCGACCATCGCCGATGCCATCCGCAGTGCGCTACTGCCCAATGCAAATGGCCTGCTTGAGTTGCAGTCCGACGACAAACGCGTCAACGACTTCTTGGATCGCCATTCGCCGCAAGTCTACCGTTGGTTTGCGTTGAACGCCGAGACGCTTCCCGCCGGATTGGCGAGCTTGGTGCAACATGCGTTCGACTCGGCCCGCGTGCAATGCGATCCGACGTGGCACATTTACTTGGTCGTTCCACCACAGATCACCAGGCAAATGGACGACCGAATCGTTACGGCGTGTCGTGCTCAGCGTCTGTCACTCGATCAAGTGCATCGCGTCACGGTCGGCGTGCGGCTGCTTTCCAACGGCTTTGACATTCAGGTGAACCAAGTCATTCCACTGAGTTCATTGCCGTACGGTCTGCAAACGTTCGCGCCGAATCCCACGGTGCTCTCGAATACCCCTGTTTTGAATTCCCATTAGTTCAAGGAATCTAATCATGATCCGACGCAATCGATGGCTCGCTGCATTCATTCTCCTGCTGATTGGCTGCTTTGTGGGCTGCGGTGCCGCGAACTCAACTCGCTCCGCGCAGCCGGCTGCTCTGGACACAAACGTAGAAACTCACGAGGTTCAACCGGCCGGCGTGGTGCCCCAGTGGAAGCGATTTCACAATACGTTGCACGAAGCCTTGGACGCTCTCAACGAAGTCGAGGCCACACAGCCATCAAGTAAGGTCTCGACACGCCCCATGCAGTCTGCTTTGCCAGGGCCAGTGAAGCCACGATTCAATGCGTCGATCGGGATCGGCCTGGTGTGGGAGTGTTACTCACTCTGTGCGCAAATTGTGCAGAACGCTGGCAAAACACCACTCGATCCGGATCAGATCGGCTCGGTGGCGGCAATTGATTGAGTCGAACGCCGACCATTCTCATTAAGTCTGGAGAACTGTCATGCTCAAACGCCTACCCACGATTCTGTTGGTATTGATCTTCATTCGAGCCTATGCCGATGGTCCGATGTTGTTCGCGCTCATCGACATCGCGATCGATCGATGTGCCGATATTGCACGTCTTGCCGTGAAAGGTCGCCCACCTATTGCGCAGGAGCCGCAGGTCGACCCCCACCCCGTGGCGTTGCGTGAGAATGTCGATCGCCATGCTCCGGTCCTCCGCCAGATCGACGAAACGACGGCTGAATTCATTCGCTTGGCCGATGAGTTGATCGCGAAGCCCAAGCATCCGCCGCAACCGCAAGAGTGAGTCACCGAGTGCTCGTTCTGTACAACGCAGCTCGGTCTGCGCGACGATTGGAATAAATTGTTGTCATCCATTATCTTGAGAGAGGCAGTCTGCTCAGTCATTCCCCACCGACAAATTCGTTGCGTCATCATGGCAGCCCCGCTCGACGAAATCCGCCTGCTCTATCGGCAGCAGCAGTATCTCGATTGCTTGTTGCGTTTTCATCAGCTAATCGAATCTCTCGGTCCGGACCCAAACTCGGCGGACATTGCCCAACTCACTCCACTCTGGTGCGATCTGTTTCACGGCCGCCAGTGTTTGCTGATGAAAGCGGTTCGGCTGGCGGATCGCTCGAAACGTGTCGAAGACTTACTGCAGGCGATCACCGGGCTATTCGGCGGCTTGCGTGGTCAACAGTTCGCCCCGGCGGTCGAGCAACTCGATCCAGCGCCAGAATTCTTGCTCGCGCGGCTCGACATTTTGACCGTCTTGCTCGACCCACCGGCTGTGAATGTTCAGCCGGTCTTGAGTTCTCGTAGTTCAGGCTTCCAGGCAAGCAGCGTAGCAGTTCCTCGTAACCCACTTCCCGGCTTTCACGCGGTCGAACCAGCAATCGCAGAATCCGCCATTGAGTGTCTGGTAGACGTCTGGAGGCCAGAGAAGGATCATCAGCGCGGCGGACCGTTTGCTCGGAGTCGTCCAATATGAGCCCCAAATACACCGTTGGATCCAGAGGTTCGGGCCTCGGCGTGAGATTGCTGATGATGTTAAGTGTGTCGCGGTAAACGCGTTCGTATTGAGGGTCGCAAAAGCTAGGTTGTGGGCGAGGTGGCTCAACGTGCAGCGGCACGTACCACCGCGACAGTTCAAATAGGCAAAGATCGATGCCGTTCGCTAGTCTTTCATGAAATGCCCCCGGCCCGGCGAGAATCGGGCCGGTAATCGGACAATACGTCAGAACTGGATAGAATCCATACGCCGTGAGAGCACCTAAGCGAAGCAACACCTCCAGGGGTTGGGGCAACTGACT